>NZ_VPDP01000022.1:0-37449 GCF_013417635.1 Acinetobacter sp. YH12239
CCTATCTCAGTGATGTGCTGAAAAGGCTGCCGACACATAAAGCGACCCAAATAGAAGAATTACTGCCACATCGCTGGAAATCCAACTCAAATTAAAAAATAGGCATGGGGTTCAGCGGACGCTTACATAGATTGTTAACTTAGATAGACTTTTAAGCAATGTAACTTGCCGCATGTTTATCAACATATGTCTCAAAAAAGTCTGCCCATACATAGATTTATGGCGTTTAGTGCTTAAATTTCAGATTAATCTTCGTCTGATGACCTGAATGGATGTTACAGATTACATGCAGGTGAATTACTCTGTGGCTGTATCATGGCTTTTGTGCAATCCAATCCATTTGATCCGAATGTTCTCTTTTGCAATAAAGCAGCCTCTTCTGCTTTTCCTGAACCAACGAACTATGTCATTGATTTGATTCAACCGACAACAGTGATGCTGAATCAAATCTCCAAAGAAGGGATTAAATGCAAGAAATATGGTAAGAAAAAGATAGGGGATGGAAGTTATTATCCGTCTAATTGGAACCAGCCCATGAGTCGAGATCAGTTGAGTAAGAATCATTTTAAATGAATAAGAGAAGGATGGCTTACCTCACTTCTCCGAATAACAATGCTATGCTTTTCAACCAAGGTTATAAATTGGCAACTACATTTCATTCTTCTTCATGCTGGTCCTATAGCCTGTAGACAATTACTACATCATTTGCATTCAATGCTCAATACAGCCTGTCAGCAGAACCGCAGCGATACTTTTTTTCGTGCATACATGTAGTGTTTAAATCCATTCATTTTTCAATGATCCTCTGCCGTTTATCACATTTATGGTCGATCTTTAACCTTGTGAAAAATGCACATACCGATCCCTTCAAACTGTCAAATTTATGTATGCATGACATTTAAAGAAAATTATCTGATCAATTTTTTTAGGTAAAATTCATCAAGAAAAAAGTTATTATTATTCATAACATCACCAATAACCACATAAAAACAATAATTTAATAAATTATTCTTCCAATTTTTTTATATTTAGTGTTATTACCCGAAGCACGGTCAACAAAAATCCGGTCGACCTCAATTCCTTCAAGTTGACGTCCAGTGTTTTGCTCGACAGAACTTACCCGGACATACCCTACTTTTTGGCCTTTCACTTTTTCACGCCCCAATTGGATAAAAATGAACAATTTCGTAAATTATAAATCTTTAACACTAAAGTTACATGTTACTTATGATTAAAAATCATTTAAATGATACATAATTTCATGAACTTTCAGATTGTAACTTTAGGGTATACTTTAAAGTTACACAAAACATCTATATGAAGACTAAAGTCCAAATTAGTGTTTATGTTGGTTCAATGTATTACATTTCGTATTTTCTATTTGTAACGTAATTTCAGTAATATTATGATTATGTTTTAGAACTTCTAAGGCCTTTTGATAGAGTTGATCTGTATTGCTATTCGGAGCAACCAAATGAGCAGTTAAATGAATATTTCTTGAGGATATAGCCCAGACTTTCAACTGATGAATCCCTTCAACGCCCTCTAGCTTCAATAAATCATTTCTTAACGACTCAATATCAATCTCATCAGGAACTCCTTCAAGCAGAATATGAATACTTTGTTTTAATAAAATCCAAGTTCGAGGTAAGACCCAGAAGCCAATTAACACAGCGATTACGGTATCAACCCACATCCACTGGGTAAAATAAATAACTATTCCTCCGATAATCACGCCTATCGATCCTAGAGCATCACTAAGAACTTCTAAATATGCACCTTTTATATTTAGACTTCCTTCAGCACTAGCAGAAAGGATTTTCATTGAAATCAAATTTATGACCAAACCAATGACCGCGACAATCATCATTCCAACACTTTGAATTTCAGCAGGGTTCGTAAAACGTTGATAAGCTTCATATACAATATATATTGCTACCACAAAAAGCATCACCGCATTAAACAGAGCCGCTAAAATTTCAAATCGCTGATAGCCAAAAGTTCTTTTATCATCTGCGGCTTTTTTACCAATTTTGATAGCGGCAAGAGCAATAGCTAAAGCGGCTACATCAGTAAACATATGAGCTGCATCAGATAACAAAGCCAAACTTTGGGTAATAAAAGCAGCGACAACTTCTACTATTAAAAAAGTAGTCGTTAAACCTAAGGCAACCATTAACTTCTTACTATTTTCTTCAGTAACAACCGCATGGCCATGATCATGATGTTCTGACATAAAATATTTTCCTTATTCTATTTATGATGAGCAGAGATATTGGATAACAGCCAATATCTCTGCTGTAAATCGACTAATCTATTGGATTAAGAAACTTTCTTTTCATTTATCCAACGATAAAGCACGGGTAACAGCACCAAAGTTAGTAATGTTGAAGAGATAATCCCGCCAATCACTACGGTTGCCAGTGGCCGTTGAACCTCAGCCCCTGTTCCGGTTGCCAGCGCCATTGGTACAAAACCCAGTGAAGCCACACAAGCTGTCATCAACACTGGTCTTAAGCGCAAAATAGCCCCTTGCCACACGGCTTTATGCACTGGATATTTGTCCCTTAATTCCTTAATAAAGGTCAGCATTACCAGTCCATTGAGGACTGCAACACCAGATAAGGCAATAAAGCCAATTCCAGCTGACATCGATAATGGAATATCCCTTAGCCAAAGGAACAGCACACCACCGGTCAAGGCAAAGGGTACCCCGGTAAAGACCAATAGACTTTCTTTGACATTGTGAAAGACCGCCATCAGTAAAATAAAGATAGTGATTAAAGCCAGTGGAATCACGATTTGCATCCGTGCTTTGGCTGAAGCCAAATTTTCAAACTGACCTCCATATTCTATCCAATAACCACTTGGCAAAGTGTATGCTTTGAGCTGTGTCTGTACATCAGAAACAAAAGACCCTAAATCACGCCCTTCAACATTCGTTGTAACCACAACTCGGCGTTTACCATTTTCTCGACTGACTTGGTTGATTCCTTCAATGGTCGAGACTTGCGCGACATCCGACAATAAAATACTGCCACCATTTGGAAGCTGAATAGGTAACTGGGAAACAGATGCGACACTACGGTCTTGCTCTCCAAGACGGATAACAAAATCAAAACGACGATCGCCTTCTAAAATCTCTCCCACGCTTTGTCCACCAATACTTGCAGCCACCACATCCTGAATAGATTTCACACTCAAGCCATACTGGGCAGCTAAAGCTTTATCAATCTCTACATTGAGTAAAGGCAGACCCGAAGTTTGTTCAACTTTCACCGCACTGCTACCTGCGACTTGCTGAATGATTTTCGCGATTTTTGCAGCCTCAGTATTCAAAACCTGCATGTCATCACCAAAAACCTTCACCCCCACATCACTGCGTATACCTGAAATCAGTTCATTAAAACGTAGCTCAATAGGCTGAGAAAACTCACTGTTATTGCCGGGAATTGTCGCAAGATAAGCTTCCATTCGGGTTCGAAGTGCATCTAGGCTTTCTTTTGAATCTGGCCATTCCTCACGTGGTTTCAGCATGATATAACCATCGGAAATATTCGGTGGCATCACATCTGTCGCCACTTCAGCAGTCCCGGTACGGGCAAATATAGCTTTAATTTCGGGAAAGTTTTTCAGTAAAAGCTTTTCGGTATTTTCCTGAATACGTAAAGACTCTTCCAAGCCTGTGCTTGGAGAACGTAATTGCTGTACCGCAAAATCACCTTCACTCAGCTGGGGTGCAAACTCACTGCCAATCTTCGTGCTGAGCAGACCCGTAATGACCAGGAGACAAATGGCAAAAGTTAAAACCACCGCTTTGTAATGATAGGCTCCATCCAATATCTGTTGATATCGGGTTTTGAGCCAGATCATCCAACGGCTTTCCGTTTCTTTGATCTCCCCTTTAACCCATAAAGCAACTGCAGCGGGCACAAAGGTGATCGATAAAATAATAGCTGCCACCAGTGCGAGAACAACGGTTAAAGCCATCGGATGAAATAGTTTTGCTTCTACACCACTTAAAGCAAAAATCGGCAAATACACCACCAAAATAATAAGCTGACCAAAAATAAGAGGACGACGTGCTTGGCGGGCAGCCAGAAAAACTTCCTTAAAGCGTTCACTTTGTGTGAGAGGTCGTTTTAACAGTTGCTGTGTATGGGCTAAACGCCGGATACAGTTTTCGACAATCACCACAGCACCATCGACAATGATGCCGAAATCGAGTGCACCTAAACTCATCAGATTGGCACTGATATTTTTCTGTGCCATCCCGGTTAAGGTAAACAGCATAGAGAGTGGAATGACACAGGCAGTAATCAAGGCAGCACGGATATTCCCTAAAAACAGGAACAGAATGATGATGACCAGGATTGCTCCCTCTACCAAGTTTTTCTGAACGGTTTTAATCGCCTTCTCAACCAAGGTAGTACGGTCGTACACCGTTTCAATCACTACCCCTTTAGGCAAACTATTCTGAATATCTTGAAGCTTGGCATCCACAGCTTTAGAAACAGTCCGGCTATTTCCACCCATCGCCATCATGGCAATCCCTAAAACGGTTTCTTTGCCGTTATAGGTTGCCCCACCGGTTCTTAAATCATGCCCAATAGAGACTTGCGCAATATCACCAACCCGAATTGGGCTGCCATTTGGGCTACCCAGCATGGTGTTCTCAATATCAGAAAGCCCATTGAATGTACCCGGTACACGTACCGTCAATTGCTGACCATTGTCTTCAATATAACCTGCACCTCGGTTCTCATTATTTTGCGCTAAAGCCTGTTGCAGTTGTTCTAATGAGATATTCAGTTGCTGCATCCGGTTTAAATCGGGAGAGACCACATAGGTTTTTTCAAAACCACCAATACTGTTGACCTCTGCAACTCCCTTAACACGTTGCAGTTGAGGACGCACAATCCAGTCCTGAATCTCACGCAAATCCATCGGCGTGTATGCAGTTCCATCCGGCTTTTTCGCATTCGGATCTGCCTTCAGTACCCATTGATAAATCTCACCGAGACCCGTAGAAACGGGGGACATCGTCGGTGCGATTTGTGCAGGCAACTCAGATTGCGCCTCCTGTATCCGTTGGTTAATCTGCTGACGGGCCCAATAAATATCAGTCCCATCTTTAAAGACAATGGTGACTTGAGAGAGTCCATAACGGGATATGGAACGGGTAAGCTCCAGATCCGGAATGCCAGCCATGGCATTTTCAATGGGATAGGTAATCCGCTGTTCGACTTCAAGCGCAGTAAAACCCTTGGCTTGAGTATTAATCTGGACTTGGGTATTGGTAATATCGGGTACAGCATCAATCGGGAGTTTCTGATAGCTATACACCCCGACCGCAATCCAGGTACAGACAAAGAGCAACACCCAAATCGCATTTTGTATGGAAAACTGAATGATTCGTTCGAATAAACCTTCTGGTTTTGGCAGATCAGAATTAATGTTCATGGCCTGCCTCGTCTTTTTCTAATTCAGATTTCAACAAGAAACTGCCTTGAGCGATATACTTCTGCCCTTCAGTCAGCCCAGAAATCACTTCAAGCCATTGTCCATCACTTGAAGCCTGCCCCAATTGCACTTTCTGTGCTTTTAAGTGGACTTGACCTTTTTGTTCTGAATCTACGATGAAAATACTGTCTTCACCTTCAATACTTTGCAGCGCAGACTTTTGAATCCGAAGGGCTGATTTTGCTGTAGCTTCCGGAATCAACACTCTCACTAACACATTAGAACGCAACTCAGTAGCTTGCGCATCGAGTTTTGCGCGCACCACCAGACGCCCTGTTTGTACATCTGCCTGAGAGGTTAAGCTTTGTACAGTAGCTTTATAGATTTGATCTGAATCATTCACTTTAAAGTCAATTTTTTGCCCGGCTTGCAGTTGACCTGAGAATTGATTCGGCAAATTAAACTCAAGCCATAAATCTTTCAGCTGTTCAATGACAAAGAGCTGATTAGCCAGTTGCACATTTTCACCGACCACAATATCTTTTTGACTGATCACCCCAGAGATCGGTGCTTTAATCAGAAAACGCCCATTGTTATTGCCACTTGCACCTAATGCATTTAAACGTGCTTGTGAGGACTGGACAGTAATCTGCGCTTGACGGTAGGCATTTTCGGCACGCTGGTAATCCTGTTTGGCAGAAATCCCCTGTGACCAGAGTTGCTGTTCGCGCTGGTAATCTTTACGGGCCAAATCCAGATTCACCTGTGCCATACGCAGATTTGCCTGTTGGTCGATCAGTTCAGGCACGATTAGTACAGCCAGCGTTTGTCCTTTTTGCACGCTCTGTCCTAAAGCCACATTGACCTGCTCGACATGACCACTAAAATTAGGCGATATATGCGCTTGTTGATCGGTATTCACCACCAATTTACCTGGCAGGGTTGTCAGCTTTTCAACCAATCCTGTGGATGCAACAGCAACTTTTAAACCTTGTTCAACCATTTGTTGGCTGGTCAGTTGTATTTCGCCTTCTTCAGCATGTCCTTCTTCAGAACTATCTTCATCAGAATGTTCGGCATTTCCCTCATCATGACCATGCCCCTCAGATTCAGTTTTTTTTGAACTTAACCAAATAACCAGACTGACCAAGACCGTAATCAGAATCAAAATTGCAATCATGAGAGACTGGGATATTTTTCCGTTTTGCTTGGCGTTCATTTTATCGTGCTCCCCCATTGATTAAATTTTGCGATGCTTCGACTGCCTTTTTATTCAGTTGTGTATAGGCATCCGAACGGCTAATTTCTTCATAACTTGTGCCAATACTGAGTGCCTCAGCTGCGAGGGCAGTTTGCCAAGCTTGACGTAGAATTTGTAATTGACCCAATCGAAGATTCTGCAGTTGGGTGGTTGCTTGCTGAACGTCGGTAATGGACAGTTTCCCTGCCTGAAACCCTTGTAAAGTACGGCTCTGAACTTTGGTCGCCAAAGTAACTTGTGCTGTTGTGGCATCGAACTGGCTACGTAAACCTTTGAGCTGATGCACGCTGTTGGCAATATTGAGTATTTGTTGCTTCAGCTCACGCTGCTGCTGTTGGTTCAGCAATATTTGCTGTTGCTGGACCATCGGGATCGCATATTGCTGGCGGTTGAAAATATTCAGTGGAATAGCCACGCCGATTGCCAAAGTCGTATCGTTGCTTTCATTAGGGGTTTTGCTACGTTTCATGCCTACATTTAAAGTCGGATTGGGACGTGCCTGAATTCTTAAATTTTCAATTTGATGATCCGATTGCTGAATGTTCAAGGCATAGAATTTTTCTAGCCACCCTTCAGCAATATACCGTTGCACAGTTTGGAGACTTTGCTCTGGCCAAGGGATAGCGGTTTTATTCAATTGAAGATGTGAAGATGTTTCTCCCCCCCACAAATTAGACAGCTGACGACCGGCAGCTTGTTTATTCAGCATCGCTTGCTGATAAAGTCGTTGGATTTCTAGCGCTTCAATTTGGGTACGCTCAAAATCAACCAGGGCAATACTGCCTGCCTGATAGCGTTTCTGGGCACTGTCCAGATTGGCTTTACTTGTTTTTAACTGTACTGAATAAGCAGACTGCTCAACCTCAGCAAGTGCAAATTGCGACCATGCAAATTTAACAATCAGTTGGCTTTGTGCCTTCCATAATTGCTGTTGCAATTGGATTTGTTGATTCGAGGTATTGGCAATCACCCGGTTCAGCTTACGCTGACCAAATAGATCTAGAGGTTGACTAACGCCAACATTGAATTCCTGTTCTTGACCTGAGCCAAAGCCAGACTGTTCTAAACTTATACTTGGATTCTGCCATAACCGACTTTGCTGAATATTCAATTCAGATATTTGCTGAACTTGTTGCCACAGCTTGTCTTGAGTCTGGTAACTTTGTACTTTTGCTAAAGCGGATTCAAAGCTGGTAACGTTTTCAGCATAGCTATATTGCATAGCCGCTGCACATATACAAGCAACCAAGCTATGACGCAAGAGTATAATTGATTGTGAAGACATGATTTTTCCCACTTATTTAAATAATAAAAGTGGTGGGAATGTTTTAGGCTACCCCACCATGAGCGGGGAAAATTCGGGAGGTGGGCTTTGTTGAAACAGGTCAGGAGCCTGATAGCTGTTTTTCCAATGAAATTGTGGATTCACTTTAACTTCAGAGCTTGGATGAAACACATCTACTTTTTCATTTTGTACAATCAAATGCGTCATCGATGGTAGATGATCTTGATGATCTTCACCGATTTCTAAATCGCTACTGAATGTTTTTATGTTTTCTGACTGTCCATTATGATCGTGTTGACGACTATCGCTGGCACACAAGGTATTTTGGTGATGACCAAAATGATAACTCTGCTGTGATTGAGGCTGTTGTTCATGGACACAAAAGGCCGCCGCCACATTCCAAAAGCTTTGGAACATGAACAATCCAACCAAGACTGTAATCCATGTAGTAGAACGCATCATCATAACAATCGAAAAATTTGTACCAAGTATAAGGCTTAGAGCCACTCCAAGGTCAAGCTTAATAAATTAAATTAAACATTCAATGAACACTGAATAGCCGGCACTTTTGCAAATTTACCTTGTCTCTATAAGCTCACATCAATTTCAGGTAAGAATAACAATAGATAGTGAACCGTACCGGGTTTGTCGGAGACTTTTTATTTAAGTTAGGCCACCTGACCTAACGGGTTAATCTTATCATTGTACATTGCTTCAAACTCAAAAGGCGATACATTGTCAACGGCATTCTAAAATTGACCCCTTTTACCTTACAAATGGCAAAGTAAAATTGCCCCCTGAAATCAGAGAAAGAGCGGTTCAATTATTGATTGAATCTGAAAAAGATTATCCTTCTACTTGGGCAGCAATCACAGCTATTGATCCTAAAATCGGTTGTACTCCTGAAACATTGCGTGTTTGGTATCAAAAATATTTAGATCAACAAAATCCTGTCAAAGTACAACAGATATCTGATCAAAAAAAATGAAGGGTAATCCCCCCTAAAATACTAGCTCTTTAAAAGAGGCAGTATTATGCTTTTACAACATGGTGTTTAACTTGAGAAACTGAATTTAAAACAATCTACTGTAACTCTTCCAGACAGATATGAAATTAATCCACCCCTAACCCTTTAAACACCGCATCCACCGGATCTGCATAAAAGCTGGTCTGGAACTTGGTAAACAGTTCCACAGGAATCGTTGGGATATCTGCCGCACTACTCATTGGTAAAGCAACCTTCTTGGCACCCGCATCAAAAGCAACTTGCAGACATTCGGCAATACTTTCCACCGGTGTCACTGAACCACCCAAGCTCATATCACCCAGTACCACCATCTGACTTTGTACCGATCGTCCTAAGAGGCCAGAAGCGAAAGCCACTAAACTTGGCAGAGCAAGATGGCTGAGCGGGCCGGTATTCTGTAATTCCACCACATGTAAGTGGAAATCATGTTCCAGCACCTTACTGCCCCCCGAGATCCGGGATGCATTGGCCTTGAAGTAATCAAAAGCAATCTTGACCTGTTCTTTGGCACTACTTGAATTCCATAAGCCAGATGTCGCCAATTTTCCTGAACCTTTAGTGACTTGAAGTTCTAAGCGGTATAAGCCTGGCATGCCCTTATTACTGAGGCCAATGGTATACAGGAAGCCTGGTTTAGCAGGACCTTCGGGAATAAGTCCACCTCCACCCTGCTCTTTTACCGAAACAAAATGCTCTTCTAGGGTGTCATTGTCGATATAGCTAAAATGCACATCATAGAATTCCATCCCCCCAATTTTTTTCAGCTGTTCTTTGACCCGACGGCGCACCTGCAGCGCATATTCCAGGCATTGCCGTACATCTTCTTTGTTAAATTGACCATGTGGGTAGAGCAGCTTCATCAATCCAGAAACCGTCTTGCGAACGGCAATCACATCACGCTGATTCAGGTTATTCCCTAGCTTAAAGTACTTCTCAATGGCATCCGCAAAACTACGCTTACGCATTTCCCGGAAGAACTCAGCCAGATAATCAACGATCAAGCCATAACGGTTGGTAAAGAATTCCGGGCGCATTTTCGGAATTTCCCAACCCGGGATATAGGCATGAAAGCGATCAAAGAATGCTGAATCGATCATGGCTTCAGGAAAAGGAGCCAATAAGTGGCTAGTCTTCACCAAGGATTCAACACTTTGGTTAATATTACCCACAATATTGTAAACAAGACATTTTTATCTTTTATATTCAATGGCTTATTTTCCTGCTAATTGGTAATACCATGAAAAATACCATGCTCAGAAAAGGCTTAACAATATTTTGAAAAATTGCCTACTGAGCGCTGCCGCACAGCTCCATAGGCCGCTTTCCTGGCTTTGCTTCCAGATGTATGCTATTCTGCTCCTGCAGCTAATGGATCACCGCAAACAGGTTACTCGCCTGGGGATTCCCTTTCGACCCGAGCATCCGTATGAGACTCATGCTCGATTATTATTATTATAGAAGCCCCCATGAATAAATCGCTCATCATTTTCGGCATCGTCAACATAACCTCGGACAGTTTCTCCGATGGAGGCCGGTATCTGGCGCCAGACGCAGCCATTGCGCAGGCGCGTAAGCTGATGGCCGAGGGGGCAGATGTGATCGACCTCGGTCCGGCATCCAGCAATCCCGACGCCGCGCCTGTTTCGTCCGACACAGAAATCGCGCGTATCGCGCCGGTGCTGGACGCGCTCAAGGCAGATGGCATTCCCGTCTCGCTCGACAGTTATCAACCCGCGACGCAAGCCTATGCCTTGTCGCGTGGTGTGGCCTATCTCAATGATATTCGCGGTTTTCCAGACGCTGCGTTCTATCCGCAATTGGCGAAATCATCTGCCAAACTCGTCGTTATGCATTCGGTGCAAGACGGGCAGGCAGATCGGCGCGAGGCACCCGCTGGCGACATCATGGATCACATTGCGGCGTTCTTTGACGCGCGCATCGCGGCGCTGACGGGTGCCGGTATCAAACGCAACCGCCTTGTCCTTGATCCCGGCATGGGGTTTTTTCTGGGGGCTGCTCCCGAAACCTCGCTCTCGGTGCTGGCGCGGTTCGATGAATTGCGGCTGCGCTTCGATTTGCCGGTGCTTCTGTCTGTTTCGCGCAAATCCTTTCTGCGCGCGCTCACAGGCCGTGGTCCGGGGGATGTCGGGGCCGCGACACTCGCTGCAGAGCTTGCCGCCGCCGCAGGTGGAGCTGACTTCATCCGCACACACGAGCCGCGCCCCTTGCGCGACGGGCTGGCGGTATTGGCGGCGCTGAAAGAAACCGCAAGAATTCGTTAACTGCACATTCGGGATATTTCTCTATATTCGCGGTTCAGCAGGCATGTCCCCTTTGAGGGCGACCCGACGACAGGATAATCGACCTTATGGTGCGCAAATATTTCGGCACAGACGGTATTCGTGGCAAAGCCAACGAAGGCGCGATGACGGCGGAAACCGCCTTGCGCGTCGGAATGGCGGCTGGCCGTGTCTTTCGTCGCGGTGACCACCGCCATCGTGTCGTGATCGGCAAGGATACGCGCCTGTCGGGCTATATGCTTGAACCCGCGCTCACAGCCGGTTTCACCTCGATGGGCATGGACGTATTCCTTTTTGGCCCGCTGCCGACAACGTATAGGAAGAATAAACGCCCTTTTCACCCAAGTCCAACAGCTTTGGACCGCAGTTGACTCTTTCGACACCCCTGCGATGCAACCCAATCCGGCTGACGGGGAGCCAGCAACGCTGAAAATTTACCCTCCTCTTTCCCACTAGCGGCTCCTTTTCCGACAACCAGCACGGCGGATCCCTGCCGCGGCGCTGTGAACGCAGCATTTTGATTGGTATCGTTGGCCTTCAGGCTCGTCAGTCAAACAGACCCAGGAGCAGCTCAGCCGGTGGCGCCCGGCTTTCGGGTAACGCCCTGGTCCCGCTGGTTTCGGCTTTGTGCTTCAGGTGATCAAGGATCTGCTTGATCACTATAGGGTCTTCAATGCAGGCGATGACTTTCATGGCGCCGCCGCAGCCGCTGCAGGTCTCGATGTCGATATTGAAAACACGCTTGAGCCGTTGCGCCCATGTCATCGACGCTCGCCGTTGTGCTGGTGTTGCCGGTTCATCAGCCACCCTGACCTTGTTGCCCCTGCCCCGTTTTGCCGGCGTGACCAACGCCCGGTGCCGACTGTTGGGTGCGAACACCCCGTGGAAGCGGGTTAGGTTGACTCTGGGCTTCGGTACCAGGGCGGCCAGCCTTGCAATGAAATCCAATGGTTCGAAAATGACGTGCGTGGTGCCGTCCCGGTACGGCGTCTTGAGCTGGTAGCGCACGTTGCCGCCTCGTGTTAACGACAGCCGCTTCTCGGATACCGCCGGGCGGCTGATGTACCGGCACAGCCGTTCGAGCTTCTTGCGTTCATCGGCCCTGGCCGCCACGCCGGCGTGCAGGCTGGACCCGGCTACCTTGCCAATCCCGTCACCGAACGGATCACCACTGGTCGGCAGAGTTTGCAAAGTGAACACCTTTCGCCCCGCCTGTGAACCGACAGCGATACGGTAAGTGATCGAGTGCCCCAGCAGGGGTGTCATCGGGTCGTCATCCACCGCATCCGAGGCCAGATAGCTGTTTTCGACATCCCGTTCCAGCAGGCCTTGCCGTTCCAGATAGCGACCCACCCGGTGGGCGATGGTGTGCGTCAGCTGGGTGAGCTCTGGGCTGGTCGGCGCCTTGACCCAGCGGAAACGCGCTGAGCCGTGGGATTGCTCGACATACACACCGTCGAGAAACAGCATGTGGAAGTGAACATTCAGATTGAGCGCCGATCCAAAACGCTGGATCAGGGTGACCGCGCCCGTCTTGGCCACTTGGTGGGTATGGCCCGCTTTCTTGACCAGGTGCGTGGCAATGACGCGGTAAACGATGCCCAGCACCCACCCCATGATCTCGGGCCGGCTGGCAAACAGGAAACGCAGCTGAAACGGGAAGCTCAACACCCACTGACGCATGGGTTGTTCAGGCAGTACTTCATCAACCAGCAAGGCGGCACTTTCGGCCATCCGCCGCGCCCCACAGCTCGGGCAGAAACCGCGACGCTTACAGCTGAAAGCGACCAGGTGCTCGGCGTGGCAAGACTCGCAGCGAACCCGTAGAAAGCCATGCTCCAGCCGCCCGCATTGGAGAAATTCTTCAAATTCCCGTTGCACATAGCCCGGCAATTCCTTTCCCTGCTCTGCCATAAGCGCAGCGAATGCCGGGTAATACTCGTCAACGATCTGATAGAGAAGGGTTTGCTCGGGTCGGTGGCTCTGGTAACGACCAGTATCCCGATCCCGGCTGGCCGTCCTGGCCGCCACATGAGGCATGTTCCGCGTCCTTGCAATACTGTGTTTACATACAGTCTATCGCTTAGCGGAAAGTTCTTTTACCCTCAGCCGAAATGCCTGCCGTTGCTAGACATTGCCAGCCAGTGCCCGTCACTCCCACTCGATTGTAAACAAGCACACAAAACCCTTTAGTGACAACAATTTGCAAGAACTATCAGGCTCAGTGCCATGAAAAATACCATGACCAGATCATGAGGTTGAACACGGCTTGCGCCGGCAGCGTTCACGCTCCTGGTCGGCGATCTCGCCCGGCTGCAATGCTAGCTCAGCATCGGTCATGCGCTCCAGCACGTCGCGTAGGCGGATGGTGCAAGGAATGGGCGGCAGCTCGAACTCATAGCCGCCGGCGATCATTTCGGCCGCAATCTCCTCGGTGATGAAAAACGGCTCGTCGTCTTGGTTCGGCTTCTTCATGCCCTTTCCTCCTGGCGCTCATCCTGGCCGACAGCGGCCAGGGCATCGGCTTCCGTCAATGCGTCCTCCACGAACGCGCCGTGCTGCTTCGCTTCGGCCTGGCTGACCTCGGCCCATATCCGTTTCACCTGGGCCGCACTGTACCCGGCCAGCTCGGCGGTCTTGTTGATGCTGTAGCCGGACTTGCGCAGCGCGACAACTTGGGCGCGGCGCTTCGGATCAGCACGGCGGCCCTTGTACCGCCCGGCCTGGCGGGCCAACTCAATGCCTTGGCGCTGGCGTTCGCGCCTGTCCTCGTAGTCGTCGCGGGCCATCTGCAAGGCCAGGCGAAAAAGCATGATCTGCACGGCTTCCAGCACGATCTTGGCGACGCCCTGGGCCTCGGCCGCCAGGTCGGATAGATCGACCACGCCAGGGACGGCCAGGCGTGCGCCTTTGGCCTGTATCGAGGCCACCAGGCGCTCGGCCTCGGGCAAAGGTAGGCGGCTGATGCGGTCGATCTTCTCGGCAATGACCACCTCGCCGGGCTGTAGGTCGCCGATCATGCGCAGCAGCTCAGGCCGGTCGGCGCGTGCGCCGGATGCCTTCTCACGGTAGATGCCGGCGACGTAGTAGCCGGCGGCCTTCGCGGCCGTAGTGATCGCCTCTTGGCGTTCCAAGTCCTGCGCGTCGGTGCTGACGCGCAGATAGACCCGCGCCACCATCGGCGCGGCTACTGGCTTCGTCCTGCGCATACTTGCGGGCTCCTTTGGGCATACTCAAATGCACCCATCTTAAACTGGCAGCTAATGTACAAAAGTTGATAGAAGCACACAAGTTCAATTTTGCACTTCTGCCCCACTATTGCAAAACTGCTTGTTAGTAGCCGTTTTTTCTTACTGTTTATAGATTCAATAATTTTTGAAACGAAAAATTGGGACTAAACATTTCGGTTTCGTTTTCTGTCGATTCGTCCTGCGTATCTTTTGCATAAACAAACATTTGTTGTTCGTAGTTTTCGATGGCATTTTCAATACTTGTAAATTCTCCGTTTGTAAGGTTTTCAGACAATATCAAAGCATCCAATAATCCCGTATTTACACCCTGTCCTGCAAAAGGCGACATCAAATGAGCAGCATCGCCAATCATTGTTATGGGTAATGGACGGTTACTTTTCCAATCATTGTTCAAAGGAAATTTCCTTGTGGGCAAGCATTGAAATGTTGATACCGAACGTATTAATTGTTTGTAAACTTCACTCCATTTGGAAAATCTTTTCAATAAAAAATCGGCAACGCTGTTTCTGTCCTGAAAATCTAAGGGAATTTTATTTTTCCATTCATCGGGCGTTTTAAAACTAATTCCTAAATACAATGCACCATTATTATTGGGATTGGCAAACAATAAAATGCCCTGATGTCCCGCCATTAATCGGTTGCCGTTGCATAGCTGAAAAAATCCGGGACAGTTTATTTCCGGTTGAAGAATATCAGCTTGGATGTTGAAAGTACCGGTTTCTTCAACTTGCGTGTCGGTAACAAAGCTCCTTATTTTCGACATTCCACCATTGGCAAGAATAACCAAATCTGCTGTTTCACTCGGTTTATTCTCAAAAGTTAGTGTCCACTTCTTCTTACCAGGTTCAAGCATAACAAGTTTTCTATCCCAAATAACCGTGTCGTTTTCTAAACTATTCAACAAGATAGCCCTTAAGTCATTTCTGTTTATTTCAGGATTGTCAAATCGATTTTCGGGCTTTACATTTTTTGTGGATAAAATATTGCCTTTTTCATCAGCAATATTTACACCCATTGGTAAGGCTAAGTCATAATAAGTTTGTAACAATCCCGCTTTTTTCATTGCTTCCTGACCTGAACCTTTGTGTAGGTCAAGGGTTCCACCAAAAATTCTTGCCTCTCGGTCGTTGTCTCTTTCGTAAACTGAAACGTCTATGCCGTTTTGCTGTAATAATTTTGCCATAGTCAGTCCAACGGGTCCACCACCAATTATTGCAACGTTCTTATCACTAAGTAAATTCATTTGTTTGTCTGTATCTATTCGCATTGTCATTCAAAAATGGCACATAACAAGTGGCTATACGCCAAATGGCGTATATATCCACTATATCTTATTTTGCTAAACCTTTCATTATCAGTGACAAATCCGTTTTCAACCGTTTACCGTTCGTTTCTACTCTCTCAAAAGGATTTATATTCATAGTGCTTTTTGTTAAGTTTTGCTCAAATATACAAATCCTTTCTATATATCTAACAAATCCATCGGACTTTTTAATTGTTCCATTCCCTTGGTGGTAATATGTGTATAAACCTCAGTTGTTTTACTGCTTGAATGACCTAACAACGATTGAATATAACGTAAACTCGTACCATTCTCAAGCAAATGCGTTGCAAAGCTATGTCGTAAGGTATGTACAGTAACTTCCTTTTGAATCTTTGCTTTTAAAACAGCTGCTTTAAAAATGTTTTGAATACTTCGGCTTGAGTATGCGCCACCTTTTTGACCTTCAAATAAATAATCTTTTGGTTTATATTCCATAAAGTATGTTCTTAAAATAATTAATGTTTTCTCAGATAAAATGGTATAACGATCTCTTTTTCCTTTTGACTGTTCTATACGAATTTGCATGCGCTTGGAGTCAATGTCTTTTATTTTCAGGTTTATACATTCAGAAATGCGCAAACCTGCCGAATAAATAGTCATCAGAATAGCCTTGTGTTTCACGTTTTCAATAGCGCGTAGTACCCGAATGGTTTCTTCTTCACTCATCACAACAGGAAGTGTTTTTTCTTTTTTTGGTCTTTCGATGAAATATGTTTTCCGTTGTCCACCCAAAACACGTTCGTAATAAAACTTAATCGCATTGATTGCCTGGTTTTGATAAGATATTGAAACTTTTCGCTCCATAACCAAATGTCGGAGAAATGATTGTATATGTCCTTCATTCAATCGATCGACGTATAGGAAGAATAAACGCCCTTTTCACCCAAGTCCAACAGCTTTGGACCGCAGTTGACTCTTTCGACACCCCTGCGATGCAACCCAATCCGGCTGACGGGGAGCCAGCAACGCTGAAAATTTACCCTCCTCTTTCCCACTAGCGGCTCCTTTTCCGACAACCAGCACGGCGGATCCCTGCCGCGGCGCTGTGAACGCAGCATTTTGATTGGTATCGTTGGCCTTCAGGCTCGTCAGTCAAACAGACCCAGGAGCAGCTCAGCCGGTGGCGCCCGGCTTTCGGGTAACGCCCTGGTCCCGCTGGTTTCGGCTTTGTGCTTCAGGTGATCAAGGATCTGCTTGATCACTATAGGGTCTTCAATGCAGGCGATGACTTTCATGGCGCCGCCGCAGCCGCTGCAGGTCTCGATGTCGATATTGAAAACACGCTTGAGCCGTTGCGCCCATGTCATCGACGCTCGCCGTTGTGCTGGTGTTGCCGGTTCATCAGCCACCCTGACCTTGTTGCCCCTGCCCCGTTTTGCCGGCGTGACCAACGCCCGGTGCCGACTGTTGGGTGCGAACACCCCGTGGAAGCGGGTTAGGTTGACTCTGGGCTTCGGTACCAGGGCGGCCAGCCTTGCAATGAAATCCAATGGTTCGAAAATGACGTGCGTGGTGCCGTCCCGGTACGGCGTCTTGAGCTGGTAGCGCACGTTGCCGCCTCGTGTTAACGACAGCCGCTTCTCGGATACCGCCGGGCGGCTGATGTACCGGCACAGCCGTTCGAGCTTCTTGCGTTCATCGGCCCTGGCCGCCACGCCGGCGTGCAGGCTGGACCCGGCTACCTTGCCAATCCCGTCACCGAACGGATCACCACTGGTCGGCAGAGTTTGCAAAGTGAACACCTTTCGCCCCGCCTGTGAACCGACAGCGATACGGTAAGTGATCGAGTGCCCCAGCAGGGGTGTCATCGGGTCGTCATCCACCGCATCCGAGGCCAGATAGCTGTTTTCGACATCCCGTTCCAGCAGGCCTTGCCGTTCCAGATAGCGACCCACCCGGTGGGCGATGGTGTGCGTCAGCTGGGTGAGCTCTGGGCTGGTCGGCGCCTTGACCCAGCGGAAACGCGCTGAGCCGTGGGATTGCTCGACATACACACCGTCGAGAAACAGCATGTGGAAGTGAACATTCAGATTGAGCGCCGATCCAAAACAGAGATGGTTCCACTTGTTTGAACAACTAAAAGCGTATTTATAAGTGATATTCCGCTCTAGTTAAGCCACCTTGTTTTGTTGGGGTAGCTGATCATAGTTAAACTCATTTGGTGTCATTTTGTCTAGACTCGAATGAGGTCGTTTCAGATTATAAAACTCAAAATAAGCACTTCGCATCTGTGATACTGCTATAAGCTTTGAGATACACCTCTTCATATTTAACGCTCCGCCATAATCGTTCAACCATCACATTATCTACCCATCGACCTTTACCATCCATACTGATTTGAATGCCATTTGATTTCAATACATCAATAAATGCATCACTGGTGAACTGACTGCCTTGGTCTGTATTCAATATTTCAGGTGATCCATATTTTTCAATCGCTTCATTTAAAGCCGAAATATAAAAATCCACCTCCATACTAATCGATACCCTATGCGCAAGTACCTTACGGCTATGCCAATCAATCACAGCACATAAATAAACAAAGCCTTTTGCCATAGGGATATACGTTATATCTGTAGACCACACTTGATTACTGCGCTGAATAGCCAATCCTTTGAGCAGATATGGATATTTACGGTGAGCTTGATTAGCCTGGCTTAAATTTGGTTTGCAATATAACGCCTGAATACCCATTTTCTTCATTAAAGTACGTGTATGACGTCGTCCTATATGATGCCCTTGACGATTCAACAAATCACGCATCATACGACTGCCTGCAAAAGGATATTGCATATGTAATTCATCAATACATCGCATCAGCTTCAGATCTGATGAGCTAACAGGTTTTGGGCGATAATAATAACAACCACGAGAGACTTTCAGTAACTTAGCTTGTTTAGATACTGAAATCTGAAGTGAGTGATCGATTAACTTTTGTGGTTGAAGCGGCCCAGTTTCTTCAACACACCTTCTAAAAAATCAATTTCTAATGCCTGCTCACCGATTTTTGCATGTAACTTTTTAAGATCAATGGGAGGTTCTGATGGAGCTTTTGATTGATCGAAAGCTTGTGAGGAAGCTGAGATCAATTTATTTTTCCAGTCAATAATTTGGTTTTGATGAACATCAAACTCAGAACTCAATTCAGCAAGTGTTTTTTCTGCTTTGATCGCAGCAAGTGCTACCTTAGCCTTAAAGTCGTTTGAATGATTTCTTCTTGGTCTACGTGCCATAAAATACTCCATATATTGATGTTTATAACATCATTTGAGGAGCAGAGTATCACTTATAGGAGTTGTTCAAATTTCCGGAGCCATCTCTCGTTTGATTAAATACGGTTTATAAGGCTCAAGAATACTCACTTTAGATTGTGTTCGTTGATATTTAGGTGTTACTTGAGATCGTAAATATTTACACACAGTATTTCTAGAAATACCGAGTTCGCGGCTAATTGCCTTAATAGATTGACCTTGTTGATGAAGTATTTGGATTGTCACTGCTTGCTCCAAAGTTAACATGTTGAGCAGTCCAAAAAGACCACTATATTAACCAAGGGGGTCAATTTTCAAATGCTGTTGGGGGGTCATTTTTACATTGCCGCTAACAACTCTTCAGCATGCTGGCCTGAACGACTATCCTGAAAGTCATAGATCACCGCCTGAACTGGATTGTACTGTGTGGTGGCATAGGCCCAGACATAACCTTTCTTCGGTTTTTTATTATTCTCACCCATCCGCATGATGGTGACCGGTGTTTCATCTGCATGCAGCACCTGCTGTTGTAGTACCACCTCTTTTAAGGCATTGGCCAGAGGTTCCAGTTCTACACCGCAGCGACCTATCCAGTCAGATAAAGTTGATCTAGAAAGTTCGATTCCCGCCCGCTGATAGATCAGACGTTGACGGTACAGCGGCAAATGATCGGCATACTTCGATACCAGCACATGGCTGAGCAATTCAGGTGAAGCAATGCCTTTATCAATCACATAGGCGGGCATCGCTTGCTGAGTCAGAGTGTCACACTGATCACAGACCCATTTACCACGCACATGCTGTTCCTTATAGAACTGTGCCGGTCTGAAATGCAGTTTTTCACTGACATCTTCGCCGATACGACGGAGTTGGCAGCCACAAGCACATTGGGTTGATGCAGGTTCATGCTCAATACGGATGGTGTGTAGATGATCTGGCAGTGGTCGACGTTTAGGTTTATTGGTTTTGGCTTTCTGTGTCGCTGCATTAGTTTTATCTGCATTTAGCCGTTCCAGTTCTAGATCAACCGCGGCAATATCTTCTTCAACCGCTTCATCCCACAGATGGATTTGTTTTGCCGTTAAGTGTTCATTCTTTTGGGCGAATTTGTGCTTTTTAAACAGCGCCAGTTCATGCTCGTATTTTTGATTGAGAATAGAAAGATGTTGAACTTTAGAATCTAATTGCTGGTTTGATTGTGCTAGAGACTGATGCTGCATCGCCAACTGCCGGGTAAATTCCAGCAGTTGTTCATGGGTCAGTTGGCTTAAGTCAGGCAGCGTATTCATGACCGCAGTATGCCTGAGGTCATGAAGAGAATGAAATAGAACGTTTGGAGAATAGCAGAATAGCCGAGCTTGGTTTAGAGCATTGTTACCACTTGCTGTCGTCCAATGCGCTGCCAGGGCAAACCCTGGATTAATGCCTGTAACTGTTCCGGGTTGAGGACCACGGTTTCACCTTGGTGAACTTGAGCCCAGTGGAATTTTCCCTGTTCCAGCCGCCTGGCACACAGCCAGATGCCCAGTCCATCATGTACCAGCACTTTCATACGATGACCACGTTTATTACAGAACAGGTAGGCGCAATGCGGTTTGATGTAGCCAAAGGCTCTCACCACCTGAGCCATGGTCGTATCCATACCTGCACGCATGTCCATGGGCTGGGTAGAGAGCCAAATTTCATTGATACGGATCATGTTGCCAGTGCCTTGAGTAATTCTGCCAAGGCAGGTATTTCTGATGTCTGCCATTTTAGCTGAATATCATTATTCGTATGAGGCACGGTGATACACAACGTGATCCTCTCATCAATAGGTTGGCTGATTGCAGCAGTGTAAGGCAAAGCAATAAATGCTGGATTCACATGAGTAGGATCCTGCACGGCACCATCATGATGGCTGAAGATCCTGATCCAACGACTGACAAGGTTGGCATTAATACTATGTTGCAGTGCGACCGAAGCGATCGAGGTATTAGGATTTTTGCAGGCATTGACAATACTGAATTTGAATTCTTTGCTGTATGTTCTGCGTTTTTTAGCAACAGGAGGTGTTGCTGAATATATATCCATGTTCATAGATTAAGTCCCCACTTGTTTTTAGGTGGGAACTAAATTAAGGCTTATAGGATCGCTTGGTAAGGCTGTGTTAGCTGGATGCTTACTTTCTTTTACCTTAATAACGTATTTTTTTAACGGCAGCATACCTTTTGAAACACCACCAAATTATTTATGTTCCACCAGCACATATACTTCCCTATCGAAAAATCTGATAAGAATTGATTATTTTGATACAAAACCTGAAAACTGGGAGTGCTTATATGGACATATATAATATTTCCGGATAAATATAAAACTACTCCACAAGAAGAAAGGCAGAATTTAATCTCAGTCCGAAGTAACAGTACTCTCAAAGACCAAATGTAAAGAAGCATACTTAAGAAAATAAATTTCAATAATGCATGAGGATGTAATTAGTTTCAGGGTGCTAAGAAAGTGTAGCAACTTGCTACACTTTTTCGCTTTTTTGAATCAGCTGTTTTAAGAAATCTTCTAATTGTAAGAGACTGGCTTCGTCAATTTCCGAGATATTCAGAGAAACCTTAAGCTGTTTTTGATTCAGTTTGATATTCCCCGCAATCTTACCGGCATATTCAATTTTTCTGACCACGGATGTTGTGGTCAGTTTTTCTGGATTCTGACTCAATAGTTTTTCAGCATAAGTAGTAACTTTGCTTTGCTCGAGTTTTTTGTCTTTTAATTTTTCCCAAGCTCCGAGTAAGGCCACTTCGGCTTCAGAGAGTTGTTCAAGATGATCCGATAGAAATTTTTTGAATGCAGTTGCAGCAGTACGGCCTAGCAAGCCTGGTTCCACATCAAGGTCATTTAAAATTGCTTGCGGCAGTTTTTCGTATGCTAAATACTTGTACATATCTTCGCGATTTAAACCCAGTGAATTGGCTAAACGTTGCTTGTTTTTCTTTAATTTCTCATCAAGTGAGTTCAGGCCAATAAAAATCTCATAATCTGTCAGATCCTGACGCTTTAAATTCTCTGCCAGGGTTAACAAAGATGCTTCTACATTATTTGCATCAATTATAATGGCTTCAATCACAGACTTTCCGAGTAATTGATGTGCCCGTAAGCGTCGCTCGCCTGCAATCAGTTCATATTTCAGATTATCCAGTTTACGCACTGTAATGGGCTGCAAAAGGCCGATTTCATTAATAGAATCCGCCAGTTCTTTTAACTGTGACTCTTCAAATATTTTACGCGGCTGGTTTGGACTTCGGCTGATATCCTCAATAGGGACATTACGTCTAAACTCTTTCGGCTCTTTAATATTGTCTTTCTGTGCTTGCTGATGTTTTTCTGTATTCTGTTTCAGTTTCTGAGCTAAAAGCTCTTTGGTGCTTGCCATAATGCTCTCAGGTTTTAATTTTCACTACAATTTCATTGGCAAGGCTTTCAAAAGCCTTACGTACTTTTGAATTTTTTTCTACTTTCAAAAGTGGTTGTTGCAGAATCGCTGCTTGATTGACTTTAGTACTTTGAGGAATTGTGGTTTCTAAAATTTTACCTACCTGTTTCAAGGCTTCATCCCGAATCAGCTTACAGACATTCTGACGTTCATCATGCTTAATTAGTAAAGCGCCTAAAAGCTCTAAATCTGGATTAATACGTTTGATTTTTTCAAGATGATTTAAAAGATCTGTTACCCCATACAATCCATATTGTGATCCTGATTCGATAGGGATAATGACATGTGTTGAAGATGCCAAGGCATTGCTTGTTAATAATTTAAGGCTAGGTGGACAGTCGATCAATATAAAATCATAAAGATCTTTTAATAGTTTTAACTTGATATTTAACTCTTCAGAAGGACGGGGAGCTTCTTCTTTTAGTTGATCTTCAGTTTTTCCTAAATTTAAGGAACCATAAATTAATGATACTTTTTCAAAGTTCGTTTCTTCTTGTAATGCATCTGCCAACAACGAAATATCGCCCACTAGTAATTCTGCTGTAGTGACAGCAATTTCGCTTGGATGTTGGATCCCAATGTGTAAACTTGCGTTTGCTTGAGGATCTAAATCAATGACTAAAACTTTGTAGCCAAGATTGGCAAGTTCTGAGGCTAGGTGTACAACAGTCGTTGTTTTGCCACATCCGCCTTTATGGTTAGCAACAGTAATAATTTTTGCAGACATGCGTGTCAGATGCTTCCTTATTTCAATGTTTAGTAATATAAATAACTTTCATTCATCTTACTATAGTTTTTAAATTTATAAATCCTATTTATTCAGCTGTAAAACAACTTAAAAAATAAATTTTTAACTAAGCTAGCTTAATTAAAAATTAGAATAATTAGTTATTTAGCTAATTAATAATTAGGATCATATTTTTATTATATAAAACAAGTGCTTGTAACTTTAAAAGTGGAAGGTTTGTCACTATAAAGTGGAAGGTTTGTCACTATAAAGTGGAAGGTCTGTCACCGTAAAGTGGAAGGTCTGTCACTATAAAGTGGAAGGTTTGTCACTATAAAGTGGAAGGTCTGTCACTAGGGTGGAAGGTTTGTCACTACTATTTTTATAACTGCTATTTTTATTTAAAAATAATTTAAAAAACAAATATTTAAGCTGTTAATAAAGTCTCATAACTAAGCTTTAAAGGTGGAAAGATTGTCACTGTATCTTCTTAACCTGTGGATAATCTGTTTTTATTGGATATTTCCTGATGATTATATGTGCAGTTATACCTTTTAAATCTAACAAAAAGGTGGAAGCCTTGTCACATCAGGGTTTTTATCTGACTTAACCTAACTAGACCTGAATGAAAAAAGTAAAAATAGACCTTCTGAACTGTAATTTCGAGACTAAAGGTGGAAGGTCTGTCATCATGGGGTGGAAAGATTATAATTAATTCCACTTTAAGTGCAGGAAATCGGCTAAAATGCTTCTTTTTGATGACAAACTTTCCACTTTTAGAATATTGTGGTGAAAGTCTTGAAAGTTTTTCCACTTTTGTATATAAAAACTAAGTTAAATTATAAATATCACGGTTATGACAGAATCTGAACCATTGCAAGAAGAATCGAATTATATTCCTTACTGTATAGGCAACATTCGCCATAATGGCGTTGTCAGTACCAGTAACCGTTTAATTCGCCCAATCGAATTATCAGCCAATGAATATAAGGCACTTTTATATGCAATGGCGGTTGCGAATTATAGTGAGAAAAATAGGGTAGATGGTGAAATTACCGAACAAACTTATATTTATTTGTATAAGGATGATTTGGCAGATTTACTAGGATTAAATAAACGTAATTCAATTAATGTTGCAATAGATCGGATTTATAAAGAGCTTTCATCCCGGGTAGCTCATTTTATTATTGAGGAGCCAGCTGATAATGGTAAGAGAAAGACTAAAAAAGTACATTCTGTCGTTCCCATTATCCGTGAGTTAAGATGGGAAGATGATTCTAAAAATGCGATTCAGATTCGTTTTACCAGTGAGGTGTTGCCGTATTTCACTCAACTGGCTGGGGGTAATTTTACTACCTATCAGCTAAAACATCTTTTTGCCCTAGATTCTGTTGCCAGTATGAGTCTTTATACTTATTTCATTAAAAACGAATTTAAGTACGCCAATCAAAAGAGTTATGAAGTGCCATTACTTTTAGAAAACTTGAAAGCACTGATTGATATTAATGAAACCAAATATGATCGCTGGGTAGATTTTAGACGCTATGTATTAGACAAAATAGTGGCAGAAATTAACGAAAATACAGATCTACAGTTAGAGTATGAAACCGTTAAGAAAGGCCGTCCAATTGTAGGTGTGAATTTTAAACTGCATCATCGGATTGCTGATAAGGCACTGGATGAATTTGCAGTGATTGAAAAAATCTATCTTGATGTTCCATTTGAAGACAATGCATCCGTAAAAGAATTAGGGGCTAAATTCGATATGAATGTACGTTCTTGGTATATTTTTAATAATGATGAAAATTATCAGCAGTTCAAGAAGTGGTTTAAAAAAGTAGGATGCCTCACTGACTCTCAAGCAAATATTGTCATTAATGACACTTTATTCCAAATGGATTTTGCTGAAATTGGTATGGGGTTGAATGACTTTAAACGAAATATGAAGCATAAACTTAAAAGTAATCCGGAATTCGTCCATAGTATTCGTGAAAGACTGAATGATATTTTTGGTAAAGAGTTGATCTAGCGAAAAGTGTAGCAACTTGCTACACTTTTTAGATATATGTTCGTAAAGAATACAAGTGGTAAGGACCTTAGGATAAAAACGACTCTGTTGCATAAAGTGTGAAAATTGAGACTGAACCGTACCGGGTTTGTCGGAGACCAACTTTCTTGAGAGAATGTTCCAATGACAAAACCAAAATATACCCCTGAAATCAGAGAAAGAGCGGTTCAATTATTGATTGAATCTGAAAAAGATTATCCTTCTACTTGGGCTGCAATCACAGCTATTGCACCTGAGCAGCATGCTGCGCAAGGGTTGTACTCCTGAAACATTGCGTGTTTGGTATTTAAAGCATATGGATCAACTAAATCCTGCCAAAGTACAACAGATATCTGACCAAGAAAAAATGAAGCAAATGGAACGTGAAATTAAAGAATTAAAACGTGCCAATGAAATTCTACGTAAAGCAGCCGCTTTTTTCGCCCAGGCGGAGCTCGACCGCCCACACAAATAATGGTGGATTTTATCCAGAACAATAAAGATCGATATGGTGTTGAAGCGATTTGTAGAATTTTACCGATTGCAGCTTCGACCTATTATCGGGCTTTAGATCTCGTTGATAACCCAGAACATCGAGCGAAACGTGTTCAGCATGATTTACATCATGCAGAGCAAATCAAACGTATTTGGAAAGAAAGTTTAGGTCGATATGGTGTGCGTAAGGTCTGGCAACCGTTATACCAATCGTTATCCAGATAGCGGCTTAAAGCTGGCCAACGCTTCAGAGTGTAATTGATCGCCTTGGCGGTTGGAGAACTCGATGGCACAGTCAGTTGATGTTGGTTGAGCCATTCATACAGTTGTTGCATCACCGGTTGACTATGCTGTTGTCGGTATTCGCGGCGCTGTTCTGCTGTACCATCGGTCTTTTTCCTGAGTTCTGCTTCTATGGCATACAGTTTCTGAATCAGCACTAATGCCTGTTCAGCGACCTGACTTTTTTTGGTCACATGCAGTTCATGGAATTTACGACGCGCATGCGCCATGCAGCCCACCTCAATGACCTGACCTGATTTAAAGCGTGCTTTATAACCGCTGTAATCATCACAGACCAGATGGCCCTGCCAGTCTTTCAGGAACGCTTCAGCATGCTGACCTGAACGACTATCCTGAAAGTCATAGATCACGGCTTGAACTGGATTGTACTGTGTAGTGGCATAGGCCCAGACATAACCTTTCTTCGGTTTTTTATCATTCTCACCCATCCGCATGATGGTGACCGGCGTTTCATCGGCATGGATCACCCGCTGTTGCAGCACCACCTGTTTTAAGGCATTGGCCAGGGTGCTGAGTACACGTCCAAACTGGGTAATCTTGGTGTCTTTCTTGCTGCTTTGATTCACTCTAAAGACTGAATGTTTGTCGCTGTAAAACGCTAAAGGCTTACCGTGCTGTTCGACATATAAGCGTGTTGAAATCATATAGTCAAAGGTTGATTCTGACTCACAGAAGCGTAAATGCTGCAATTTTCCTGTAGCATCATCGATAAACACCAGCAGACAGCATTTAGCAGCGCGTCCTTCAAACCAGTCATGGTGTGAGCCATCAATTTGGATCAGTTCACCAAAGCAATCCCGGTTGTAACGAGGCTGATACGGTCGTTTCAGGCGCTTGGATCGAGGCATCCATAAGTCAGCTGCAATCATCCAAGAACGCAGGGTTTCTACTGAAAGATCGAATCCATGTACGGTGGTGAGCTTTTCATGCGCTAAAGTGGGTCCGAAACCATGGAGTTGGTCAGAAACAATATTGAGGCACTTGAGTTTGAGTTCTTCAGGAAGTTTAGAATTGCTGATTTGGCCACGACCGGCATGGGCTAATGCAGCTGGACCTTGGGCTTTGTATTTCTGCAGTAAGCGTCTGATCTGACGTTCTGAAATATGAAGTAGCTGAGCAGCCTGGGATTGAGTTATGCGTTGATCGCAGATTTCCTGCAAGACCGACAATCGTTTAAGTTCTTTATCCGACATAGACACCAACATATCAAACCGTCCGCTAAGGAAATTGCAAAAGTGCATATTCTAAAAGCGGACATTTTTACTTTGGAGAAACCGGACATTTCTATTTTGGAGTTACAAGTCCATTGCGTATAATAGTGATTATGTTAAATTAAGTACATAGTACTTTAAGTTGGCTTTGTTGCACAAACCTATCTGTAAAGGCTTTTTCAGCGATATAATTTTCAAATGAAGAAGCCTACACACAAAATCTACCGCACAACCAATTGGCCCGCATATAATCGAGCACTCATGAGTCGCGGAAATATTGCCATTTGGTTTGATCCTGCTACGCAATGGTATGCTCCATCAAAAGGCAAACAAGGGCGAAATCAAACCTACTCCGACGCAGCTATCCAATGCTGCTTAATGATTAAATCCTTATTCCGTCTATCTTTACGTATGGTCACTGGCTTTGTGCAAAGTCTGATTAAACTTTGTGGATTAAATTGGACCGCACCAGATTACAGTATGCTTTGTAGAAGACAAAAGCATATTGATATTGCAATCAGCTACCAAAAAAGTAGCGATGGGCTGCATCTACTCATAGACTCTACAGGCATGAAGTTTCTAGGTGAGGGCGAATGGAAACGCAAGAAACATGGACCTGAATATCGTCGCCAATGGCGTAAACTTCATATTGGTATAGATCAAAACCCTTCAAATACGCGCTATTCAACTCACTACAAATAATGTGAGTGATTCACAAGTACTTGGTGATTTACTCGATCAGATTCCTCAAGATGAGCAGATTGACTCTGTTTATACCGATGGAGCTTATGACACCAAGCAATGCCGTCAGGTCATTGCAGATCGGCAAGCACATGCGGTGATTCCACCTAGAAAAAATGCGAAACCATGGAAAGATACAAAGAGTAGCTCGCTAGCGCGAAATGAATTACTTCGAACAGTTAAACGTTTAGGCAGGACACTATGGAAAAAATGGTCAGGCTATCATCGCCGCAGTTTGGTGGAAACCAAGATGCATTGCATCAAATTATTAGGCGATAAATTAATGGCAAGAAGCTTTCCTAGTCAGGTGAATGAGATTCATGCACGTGTAGCAGTCCTCAACAGATTTACGGAATTAGGTCGACCAGTTACCCAAGTTACGCCTTAAATTTGGCTCAATTAGGGGCGCTTTGCATTTCAAATCTTTGTGCAACAAAGCCTTAACAGCCTAAAAATATTATCTAGCCCTATGCAAAGATATGCATAGGGTTATTACTTATTTAGAAATTAACGTAGTATCATTTTTTTTGGGAGTTTCAAAAGAGATTTTTTCAAAAATTATTAAACTAAAGATTAAGACTCCGATTAAGCCAATTAGTCCCATAATTAAGAAAGTTGCTCTAAATATCAAGCCATAAGTCAAAATTGTGCAACAAAGCTAAATTGAAATATCAAGACTAACAAGAAATTCAAATTGATTACTAATAGAGCGGCTCACGGCGCCCTATCTTTTAGAAAAACGTATCTGCCGATACATTAAACCGCTCAGACAATGCCTTAATATGACGAATATTCAGTTGGCGTTTACCACTTAAAATCTCAGAAATCACAGATTGGGTTGCAACTTCTGCTAAGTCAGACTGACCTAAACCATGTTGCTCCATCAAAAAAGCCAAAGCAGCACGACCATCCCCTTTAGGCATAGGAAGATGCTCATTTTCATAATCAGAAACCAAATCACCAAGCTGATGAATAAGCCCCATTAAAGGATTAGATTCGTCATCACCAACGGTATCTAAAAGTTCATCTAAAGCTTCAACAAGTGTATGAAAGTCGTCTTCATTTTCTGGCTTGCTGAGCAATGGTGCAACGTAGTGCCAGTGGTCTACGGCCTGTTTAATCATCGCGTTCATACTAACCTTCCTTCCAATGACCTTTGTCATATTCTTTATGGGACAAGACATGACGAATATACACACGTTTTGCTTGATACATCACGACGGCAATAAGTCGGATCTTGTTCCCGCCAATATCGAATACATGGAACTTTCCAACTTTATCGACAGCTGGAAAGAGCTGTTTCATCTCAGCAAAATCTTTCGGATCGTTTGCCTTTATGGTTCGATACCAACCATCTAATGCCGTTTCAGCCTGTGGCCACTTGTGCATTGCTTCTATAATTCTAGCGTGGGTGATCACATGCATAACATTTTATCGCATTTTGCTATAAATCAAGTATAAACAAATTATCGCATTTTGCAATATTGAAGGGCTAGGATGAATAAAGCGCCAAATGGCGCTTTATTAATTATCAGAGGCTTTGTTGCACACACCTATCTGTAAAGGCTTTTTCAGCGATATAATTTTCAAATGAAGAAGCCTACACACAAAATCTACCGCACAACCAATTGGCCCGCATATAATCGAGCACTCATGAGTCGCGGAAATATTGCCATTTGGTTTGATCCTGCTACGCAATGGTATGCTCCATAAAAAGGCAAACAAGGGCGAAATCAAACATACTCCGACGCAGCTATCCAATGCTGCTTAATGATTAAATCATTATTCCGTAGGTCTTTACGTATGGTCACTGGCTTTGTGCAAAGTCTGATAAAACTCTGTGGTTGAGCAGCCCCGAATATCAGTGATATTCATAGCGTCAGTTACTTGTCTTTTTACATTGTAATCTGTTTTTCTAATTCAGCTATCCGTGCATTTGCATTAGTGAGTTGTGATTCCACATATTTGATCGAGCCTGATTTTTCGAGTAGCTGTTCATATTTGGCTTGCAAGGCGTTGTAGTCTTCTTTTGCCTTATCTGTACTAGCAAGAGCGACTTTCAGCTTGTCGGTGGTGTCATCAGTTTGTTTGACCTGTTCATCAAGTTTGATTTGCACCTGTTCCAGTTTTTCTGTGGTATCTGCAAGCTGCTTTTCCAGTTGTTGCACTGTTTCCGCATATCCGCCTTGTACTGCATCAATCCGTTCTTGCAATAGGGTTGCAATGACTTGTGACACGGTAACAAGTTCCGCATCTTTCAGAGTTTTTGCCGTAGTAACGGCTGCCGCCAGTTGCTCTTCAAGGATCTCTTTGCGGTATTTGTTGATAGTGGTCTTTGAGCCGCTACCAAGAACCGCAAGGATATTATCGTTAGTTGGGTTTGAGCCTTGTGCTGCAAGGGATTCGATGGCTTTTGCCACATCTGATTTAGTGATTGCCATGGGTTTACTTCCTATTGTGTACTGTACTGTATCGTATTTTAGTACATTACAGTACAGTACACAATCGATATTTTTTATGAATTATGACTAGCTAAAACTCACCCGTATATTCAAACCAATTCAGGGGTCGTTTGCGGGAGGGGGCGGAATCCTACGCTAAGGCTTTGGCCAGCGATATTCTCCGGTGAGATTGATGTGTTCCCATCCGAGCGGCGAAACATGGGCCAAGAGATCGGGCGATAGCAGCTTTCCATCGCGTTTCTGGTTTGCAACGACCTCGCCGAGCTTCATGGTGTTCCAGAAGATGATGATGGCGGCGAGCAGATTCATGCCGGCGATGCGGTAATGCTGGCCTTCGGCGGAACGGTCGCGGATTTCACCGCGGCGGTGGAAGCTGATTGCCCGCTTCAGCGCATGATGAGCTTCGCCTTTGTTGAGCCCGATCTGGGCACGCCGTTGGAGTTCGGCATCCAGAATCCAGTCGATCATGAACAGGGTGCGCTCGACGCGACCGACTTCCCGCAGGGCTGTCGCGAGCTCGTTCTGCCGCGGATAGGAGGCGAGTTTCCGCAGAATCTGGCTTGGCGCGACGGTCCCGGCAGCAATGGTGGCGGCGATGCGCAGGATGTCGGGCCAATTGCGCTCGATCATGGCTTGGTTGACCTTTCCGCCGATCAACGCTCGCAGGTGCGCCGGGGCGGCCGACGGATTGAACGCGTAGAGCCGTTTGGATGGCAGGTCGCGGATGCGCGGAGCGAACCGGTAGCCGAGAATGGCACATGCGGCAAAGACGTGATCGGTGAAGCCGCCCGTGTCGGTGAACTGCTCGCGGATATGGCGTCCAGCATCGTTCATCAGCAGGCCATCGAGGATGTAAGGCGCTTCGCTTGCCGTTGCAGGAATCACCTGGGTTGCGAACGGCGCATATTGGTCGGAGACGTGGCTATAGGCTTTCAGGCCCGGGGTATTGCCATATTTCGCGTTGACCAGGTTCATGGCCTCACCTTGCTCTGTAGCGACGAAGAACTGTCCGTCGCTCGAAGCCGACGTGCCCATGCCCCAGAACCGGGCCATGGGTAACGCTGCCTGTGCCTCGACCACCATGGCCAGCGCCCGGTCATAGGCTTCGCCCTCGACATGCCACCGTCCAATGCGGATCAATTCCCAGAAGGTGTGGGTGTTTGTCGCATCCGCCATTTTGCGCAAGCCGAGGTTGATCCCTTCCGCCAAGATAACGTTCATTAGCCCGATCCGGTCAGCGCAGGGTGCTCCTGTGCGCAGATGGGTGAACGCTTCGGTGAAGCCGGTCGCCGCATCCACCTCCAGCAGGAGATCGGTGATGCGCGTGGGCGGGATCTGCTTGTAGAGATCGAGCACCAGATCTTCGGCGCCTGTCGGCGCGGCGGCTTCGAGTTTCTCGATATGCAGAACGCCGTTTTCAATCGACCCGCCCGGGATCGTGCCTGCGCGAGCGGCACGGCCAAGCTCGCGCAACCGCATGTCGAGGCGAGCTTGCCGGTCTGCCAGCCATTCCTCCGGCCGCAATGGCACAGCGAGACGACCGCCTTCCGCGATGGCTTGTGCCGGAACGAGTGCGTGTTTCAGATCGCCATAGCGCCGGGACCTAGTAAGCCAGACATCTCCGGAGCGGAACGCATCGCGCAGATGGAACAGCACCGCGATCTCCCATAGGCGAGCGTCGCCAGCCCTCTGGGCCCGAAGGTGGCGATGCCATTTCGAGCTGGGCCGCAAGAAGCTGGTCATCGCGGCATCGTTCAAACCGGTACGAAGGGCCGTCACCGCTTCCAGAAGCGGCAGTGCAACGGGCGCAGCTCGCAGATCGAGCAGGCGCAACATGCGTGGAGCGTATCGGCGGAAGCGGTGATAACCGTCGAGCACATGATTGAGCGGATCGTCGGCCATGGTGGCGGTCAGCCTGGTTGCCATTGCAACAAGGGTTTTTAAGCCGTCCCACCCTGACCCACTCGCGATGGCACTGTTGCAAATAGTCGGTGGTGATAAACTTATCATCCCCTTTTGCTGATGGAGCTGCACATGAACCCATTCAAAGGCCGGCATTTTCAGCGTGACATCATTCTGTGGGCCGTACGCTGGTACTGCAAATACGGCATCAGTTACCGTGAGCTGCAGGAGATGCTGGCTGAACGCGGAGTGAATGTCGATCACTCCACGATTTACCGCTGGGTTCAGCGTTATGCGCCTGAAATGGAAAAACGGCTGCGCTGGTACTGGCGTAACCCTTCCGATCTTTGCCCGTGGCACATGGATGAAACCTACGTGAAGGTCAATGGCCGCTGGGCGTATCTGTACCGGGCCGTCGACAGCCGGGGCCGCACTGTCGATTTTTATCTCTCCTCCCGTCGTAACAGCAAAGCTGCATACCGGTTTCTGGGTAAAATCCTCAACAACGTGAAGAAGTGGCAGATCCCGCGATTCATCAACACGGATAAAGCGCCCGCCTATGGTCGCGCGCTTGCTCTGCTCAAACGCGAAGGCCGGTGCCCGTCTGACGTTGAACACCGACAGATTAAGTACCGGAACAACGTGATTGAATGCGATCATGGCAAACTGAAACGGATAATCGGCGCCACGCTGGGATTTAAATCCATGAAGACGGCTTACGCCACCATCAAAGGTATTGAGGTGATGCGTGCACTACGCAAAGGCCAGGCCTCAGCATTTTATTATGGTGATCCCCTGGGCGAAATGCGCCTGGTAAGCAGAGTTTTTGAAACGTAAGGCCTTTGAATAAGACAAAAGGCTGCCTCATCGCTAACTTTGCAACAGTGCCGAATTTAGCGCGGTCGCTAAACATTTCGGCACCACCCAGGTGCTGCACGATATCAATCTGAAAATTGATGCCGGTGAATACCGGCTGGCTGCCGACGATCCGGATGAGGAGAACACCCTCGCCACGGCAGTTTTCACCCTCGATGCCAACCACGTCAGGTGGCAAATTTTCGACATTAACCGCGACGATGCTAAATTTCAGGGAGAAGTGCGTGGGTGAGATAGCCGGTCGTCAGTCATAAAGGGCAGGGTAGTACCGTTGGCCCGGCGTTCGATAGTACCGTCCGGATACTGCCAGATATCGGCGTCCAGGGAGATGTCCTGAAGCGCGGTGTCCGGAATTTCAGGTTTGTGTCTCTACAAAGACTAACTATCAGAAAAACTCATCGAGCATCAAATGAAACTGCAATTTATTCATATCAGGATTATCAATACCATATTTTTGAAAAAGCCGTTTCTGTAATGAAGGAGAAAACTCACCGAGGCAGTTCCATAGGATGGCAAGATCCTGGTATCGGTCTGCGATTCCGACTCGTCCAACATCAATACAACCTATTAATTTCCCCTCGTCAAAAATAAGGTTATCAAGTGAGAAATCACCATGAGTGACGACTGAATCCGGTGAGAATGGCAAAAGCTTATGCATTTCTTTCCAGACTTGTTCAACAGGCCAGCCATTACGCTCGTCATCAAAATCACTAGCATCAACCAAACCGTTATTCATTCGTGATTGCGCCTGAGCGAGACGAAATACGCGATCGCTGTTAAAAGGACAATTACAAACAGGAATCGAATGCAACCGGCGCAGGAACACTGCCAGCGCATCAACAATATTTTCACCTGAATCAGGATATTCTTCTAATACCTGGAATGCTGTTTTCCCGGGGATCGCAGTGGTGAGTAACCATGCATCATCAGGAGTACGGATAAAATGCTTGATGGTCGGAAGAGGCATAAATGCCGTCAGCCAGTTTAGTCTGACCATCTCATCTGTAACATCATTGGCAACGCTACCTTTGCCATGTTTCAGAAACAACTCTGGCGCATTGGGCTTCCCATACAATCGATAGATTGTCGCACCTGATTGCCCGACATTATCGCGAGCCCATCTATACCCATATAAATCAGCATCCAGGTTGGAATTTAATCGCGGCCTCGAGCAAGACGTTTCCCGTTGAATATGGCTCATAACACCCCTTGTATTACTGTTTATGTAAGCAGACAGTTTTATTGTTCATGATGATATATTTTTATCGGCACTGTTGCAAATAGTCGGTGGTGATAAACTTATCATCCCCTTTTGCTGATGGAGCTGCACATGAACCCATTCAAAGGCCGGCATTTTCAGCGTGACATCATTCTGTGGGCCGTACGCTGGTACTGCAAATACGGCATCAGTTACCGTGAGCTGCAGGAGATGCTGGCTGAACGCGGAGTGAATGTCGATCACTCCACGATTTACCGCTGGGTTCAGCGTTATGCGCCTGAAATGGAAAAACGGCTGCGCTGGTACTGGCGTAACCCTTCCGATCTTTGCCCGTGGCACATGGATGAAACCTACGTGAAGGTCAATGGCCGCTGGGCGTATCTGTACCGGGCCGTCGACAGCCGGGGCCGCACTGTCGATTTTTATCTCTCCTCCCGTCGTAACAGCAAAGCTGCATACCGGTTTCTGGGTAAAATCCTCAACAACGTGAAGAAGTGGCAGATCCCGCGATTCATCAACACGGATAAAGCGCCCGCCTATGGTCGCGCGCTTGCTCTGCTCAAACGCGAAGGCCGGTGCCCGTCTGACGTTGAACACCGACAGATTAAGTACCGGAACAACGTGATTGAATGCGATCATGGCAAACTGAAACGGATAATCGGCGCCACGCTGGGATTTAAATCCATGAAGACGGCTTACGCCACCATCAAAGGTATTGAGGTGATGCGTGCACTACGCAAAGGCCAGGCCTCAGCATTTTATTATGGTGATCCCCTGGGCGAAATGCGCCTGGTAAGCAGAGTTTTTGAAACGTAAGGCCTTTGAATAAGACAAAAGGCTGCCTCATCGCTAACTTTGCAACAGTGCCCTCGCGATGACATCGCCCAGCGGCTGGCCATCATCCTGTGCATCGACCAGGGCGCCCCCGATCTCGGCGAAGGATTTCAGGGTGTCACGCACCACCCCCGCTTCGTCTGCGACCTTTGCATGGCAAATACGCTCCGAAGCACGGTAGAGACGGCCGACGATCCGGTCGTGGGTTTCGACCACTGCGTCGGCCAACATCGCCTGCCATTCCGAGACGCAAACAGCCAAGATCGCAAGCCGCCTGTCCTCCGGGAGATCGCGCATGCCGTCGGCATAATACCGTTCACCCTGCCTGCGCAGACGAGTCACCCGATGGGCAGGAACGCCGGCAAGCAGATCCTCGGGGAGATCGACGCGTTGCAGATATTCGAGCCGGTCGAGCAGCCGGTTGGCCGACGAAGAGTTCGAGCCAGGCTCGAACTGGCGCAGCCACACAAAACGGGTCACCCGATCATCAGCCGTCTCCTCGAGCAATGCCAGCAACTGTTCTCGGATCGACATAGGCAGCCGACTGGCGATCCTCGTCTCGATGCGTCGCTCGGCATCGACGAGAGCCGCGGCACAAAGCCGCTCGATCGTGGATGTCGCGGGAAGGACAGTGCGGGTGCGTCGGCACTCGGCTACGAAGCGACGGGCGATATCCTCGTTCGACACCGCCATCTCGGCTTCTCGGAACAACCATTCCTTCAGCTCGCTCGCACCACGTCCGGAGAAGGTGCGGAAGCCGTAGAGCCCCCGTAACTCGGCAAGATGCTCGTGCCGTGTTTCCTCGCGGGCAGCATAGTCTACGAGATCGTCGGCACCCAGGCCAAGCTGCGCTCCGATAAATTCGATGACCTCTGCAGGGATCAGTTCGCCTGGAGCCAGCACCCGGCCGGGATAGCGCAGGACACACAATTGCAGGGCGAAGCCGAACCTGTTGTGAGCGCGCCGACGCAGCCTGATATGCCCAAAGTCTTCATCACTCAGCGTATAGTGCTTGAGCAAATCCGTCTGTGAAGTCGGCAAGCGCAACAGCGCGTCTTTCTGCCGATCGGTTAGAGTGACGCGACGCGGCATACATGTTCCTTTTTCAAAATCTGATAGCGTTCAAGACGCTTTGTTTATGAAGCTGGTTGAGATACATTTCCAGAGGTCAATGCAATCGTGGCCGAAGCGCCGCCTCAAACCAACGTTTGTGATACATGCTGATCGGATATGCCCGCGTCTCCAAAGCCGATGGCTCGCAGTCTCTCGACCTGCAGCACGACGCCTTGCGCGCCGCAGGTGTCGAACGGGACAATATCTATGATGATCTTGCTTCCGGCGGTCGTGATGATCGCCCTGGCTTGACTGCCTGCCTCAAGTCATTGCGTGACGGCGATGTGCTGGTGGTCTGGAAGCTCGATCGCCTCGGACGATCGCTTGCCCATCTGGTCAACACGGTGAAGGAGCTGTCAGACCGCAAGATCGGCCTGCGGGTTCTGACTGGAAAGGGCGCTCAGATCGACACCACGACTGCGTCCGGTCGCATGGTGTTCGGAATCTTCGCCACCTTGGCCGAGTTCGAGCGGGATCTGATCCGAGAGCGCACCATGGCGGGTCTCGCCTCCGCGAGAGCGCGCGGTCGCAAGGGCGGACGAAAATTCGCGCTCACCAAAGCTCAGGTGCGTCTCGCGCAAGCCGCCATGGCCCAGCGCGATACTTCAGTTTCCGATCTCTGCAAGGAACTCGGCATCGAGCGCGTCACTCTCTACCGATATGTCGGTCCCAAAGGCGAGCTCAGAGACCATGGAAAGCATGTTCTCGGACTTACGTAGCAACTCGTTTCTTTTCGCAGGTTGAGCCACAGAGGTGGATCAGGAAATTTGAACAACACTTATAAGTGATATTTTGCTCCCCAAATGATGTTATAAACATCAATATATGGAGTATTTTATGACACGTAGACCAAGAAGAAATCATTCAAATGACTTT
>NZ_VPDP01000023.1:0-31226 GCF_013417635.1 Acinetobacter sp. YH12239
GTGGTTAGGGCAAATTGTAGGTTTTATCTCTTTCACAGACTAAAAGTCTTAGGTCTATTACAAACTCTACAATTTGCATATAGTGGAAGCTAATCACTACAAGCTCCAAGATACAAGATCTAATATATCGTGGTGATCCTAAAAATGTTATGTATGAAAAATTTAAAAATTATAGTCTTATATTTTTTGTAAGTTTAATTTCTGGATGTACAAATCCAGCTAATTATCAGGATGATATCAAAAATGCAAATATAGGCGCTAGAAGCATGATATATCTAGATTATTTAGTATATAAAAATGCTATAAATTCTGATTTAACGCCTATTACGCAAGCGTTATTACAATCAACTATCCAAAAGGTAGCAGTCATAAAAGGTTTTGAAAAGACATCGGGTGATAAATATGAAATTGAAGAGCAAATGAGTATTGCTGAGGTCAATCAGATGTGTTGGATGGGAAACTTTCTACTAGAATATAAGAAAAATCTTCCTAAAGAAATTGATTACAGTGATATTTACTCGTGGATTGAGACAAAACAGTTAAAGTGGAAAGAAAAGCTAAATAAGATATATGGTAATGAAAAAATTCAGGATGACTGTCGTGATATAAAATAAATTTTATTATATCTTTAATCAGAAAGGATCTCTAATCATTCAGCTTACGCCAACTGGCTATGGTATGTTTTCAAAAGCAGAATATGTCGGTAAAGCCGGGCAAATTCTAAAAAATGGTGGTCCTTTTATGATTAGTGAAAGATTGTATACGATGATTTTTGGAAAAAGATGGAATAAACAAGCTCATAGTTTTGCTGTTTCAGAAGGCTACAGAACTCCTAGAAAAGAAGAATTTGAAAAATTTGATGGAACGTATTAATGAAAAAGATCTTCTCTCTATTAATTTGCTCTCTGCTTCTTTCTTCTTGCTCTAATGCTAAAAAAAATACAATTGATGAAGACGAGTTAGATAAACAAATAGTACAAACAAAAATTATGGCTATTTCAAGTAGTTTAGAAAGTGCAAGCTTTGTTTATAGAGCTGCATATAAAAATTCAGAAAACCCTTCGGAAGTTAACGATCACTTATATTTATATGCTTTGAGTGAAATTGAATCACTTTTTAATACTTATGATATGGGGGGGTTAGACTATAAGAAAGACATTACAAGTTACAGGTTAATATCGGGGGATGCTATTGATTCAATGTGTATTATTAATAAATTTTTGAAAAAATATCAGAATCATTTGGAAAGAAAAGAATTAGCAAAACGATATGATACAACTTTGAATAAAACTTTTGTGTTGCAAAGTGAATATTTAAATCTTTTAAAAAATGATCCAGATTTAATTAATGGATCTCAATGTTTAAAGTTAAATTAATATATTTTACCTTATGCGTCATTAAAAGCCCAATTCTCACCAATTGGGCTTTTTTTGATTCTTCACGTTCCATGCTTAAAATTTTAATTAATGTTTCACGTCTTTAATGAATTAAACTAAATAGTGGTACTCAAGCAAATATTCCTCTTAGTTTTCTTATAGATTGAGAAATTTTAGCTGTTTTATCATTTGGTAAAGAACATTTAGCTAAACGAACCCAAACGCTCCAGAATTGTTTCATAAAGTTTGCTTCATTATAGTGAATGCCATATTCCTCACATAACGCTTTAATTTTTGGCGCAGCTTCTGCATAGCGATTTGCAGGCATATCAGGGAATAAATGATGCTCGATTTGATGACTCAAATTACCACTCAAAATATGCAGCCATGATGTTCCGGTAAAGTTACTTGAACCTCGAATTTGACGTAAATACCATTCTGCTCGCGTTTCGTTTTCGGTATTATCCATCTCAAATGTTTCTGCATCTTCAGTAAAATGACCATTAAAAATCACTGCAGATGACCATAAACTTCGAATCACATTTGCAACTGCATTGCCTACGAAGACAGGAAGCGCATTTGGACCAGCGATAATCGGGAAAAAGACATAATCTTTCACCACCTGACGTCGTACTTTTTTTCTTAATTTTTCAGCATCTTTCCAGACTTGTTTCCAAGATTTGGTTTTATAAACAAGCGCGTCTTCCAAGTGTAGGTTTTGAACACCGACATACCATTCGAAAAATACCATCAATTGAATCGCTAAGGGAATATTTAATAAAAATCTTGGTTCCCACGGTTGAGATGCTGAAACACGAAGTAGACCATAACCTACATCATGATCGATCCCTACAATATTGGTATATGTATGATGTACATAGTTATGAGTATATTTCCAGTCATCGCCTGTTGAGATGGTGTCCCAGTCATATGTCGCACCGTTTAAACTAGGATCATTCAACCAGTCAAATTGACCATGCATCACATTATGTCCAAGCTCCATATTCTCAACAATTTTGGACACACCCAGTAATCCTGTACCCACCAACCAAACAGGTGGAATCCAACCACCAAACATCAGCAATGCACGTGAGCCAATCTCGCTATAGCGAACAAAGTTGCGAATCTTATAAATATATTTGGCATCTTGCTCACCCAAATCATTCATAATACTGAGTCGAATCTGCTCAACGCGTTGTCCAAATGCTTCAATTTGTTCAGCGGTCAGATGTTTAGATTTTGATTGCCATGTTGTATTAAGTGACATATTCATTATTTTTCTCCAGTCTTATACGATACCGTTAAATTACAAATTAATCACAACAGGGCTTACTGCCTGACTAATACATAATTTAATTTGTCGATTTGGCTCATGTTCAATTTCACCTGTGAGCATATTTTTAGTAGCGCCACTAACTTTGTTACAGACACACGCATTACAAATACCCATTCGGCATCCATGAGCGGGTCTTAATCCAGCCTCTTCAGCACTCACCAACAAACTTTTTTGAGCTTCAAACGATTTCTGACTGCGGATAAACGTGACAGATTGTTTTTCAATTTCTTCATCTACACGGATTTGAAAAAACTCTTGTTTGAGCTGATTGCTGATCCCCTCTTCATGACAAATTTGATTTACAGCTTGCATCATCGAAGTTGCACCGCATGCATAAATCTGTGCTTGCCTAAAACTTGGCATTAACTTCTCTAATAACGCCAATGTCAGATATTGTTTATGTTGGCGTGTATTAAAATAGTGATAATTAAAATGATCATGTTTTGAAGCGAGCTGTTGTAGTTTCACGTGGAACGCGTCATCTCGACAGAAATAAATCAAATAGATAGGTACAGATAATGTGTTTAAAGCCTTCGTAAGCAATGCATAAATGGCGGTAATGCCACTCCCCGACGCCAATAACACAATTGGCTGTTGAGTCGGCTCAAGCGTAAACTCACCTTGCGCTTTAGAAATTTCCACGACAGAACCTATCTCCAATTGACTTAAACAATTTGACACTAATCCTTGAGCTCGGACAGCAATCACCAGATTGCCTGTCGCAGAAATTTCCACAATCGAATAACTACGTTGTAGATGCACGCCTGCAATTACGACTGTCACTAAAACACTTTGCCCTGCCTCAATCTGTTGAAAATCGAAATTGTGATTTGGACATAAATGAATCTCATAGAAATCGTGACTAAGTGCCTGACGACTCACGAGCGATGCTTTGACTTTTTTCCAAGCCAAAGTGGGATGTATTTTTTCAGCGATAAAATCGACGAAATCTTCTCGAATCCATTCAGGACGATATGACAGATAACTACTCATCTCAAACGTTCCTCTTTTGTATTTTAATTTAATTGAGTGAACAAGTGTTCTAATAGTGAACATGTGTACACTATATTGATTTTAAAATTGAGTCAACACATGTTCACTGACATTCGTCGTTTAATTTTTATATTTTTTTGATAGACTCATCTCGACTTCACTTCTCAGGTTTTAAGATGTCTATACGCGATGAACGTAAACAACAAAGTCGTCAGGCTTTACTAGATGCCGCTTTGCGCTTAAGCACATCTGGCCGTTCATTTAGTAGTATTAGTCTGCGTGAAGTTGCACGTGAGGTTGGTTTGGTCCCAACAGCCTTTTATCGACATTTTCAAGATATGGATGAATTAGGCCAAGAGCTGGTCGATCAAGTCGCGTTATATTTGAAAACCGTACTTCATCAGCTCGGTCAAGGTTTAGCCCACCCTGATGCTAAAGCCGAAACCAGCATGGAACTTTTTTTTGAAGCCATCGATTTAAATACCCAACCTTGGATTTTTATGATCGCAGAGCGCTGGGGTGGCTCTGAAGTAGTAAGACGTGCGATTGCTCGTGAAATTGAGTTTCTAAATTCTGATTTGGCCAATGACCTACAAAAATTCGAAATCGTACAAAATTTTCATCAAGCTGATGATCTAAAAATGTTGTCGAATATTTTAATTAATTTATGTTTCACATGGGCAATGTCTTGGATTAGCTTAGGTCGTCAATATTCAGGTATGGAGCTTGAATTACAAAAATTAGTACTCAAAAAACAGTCCATTACCCAAATACGATTAATCTTTAAAGGGATTTTGAATTGGAATACTACTGAGGCATAAAAAAACCCGCTCAATGCGGGTTTTTTATTATTTAGCTTTGCGCTCTTTATCCAATAGATAATCAACCACTTGTAACACGCGGCCATTATCACCTTGTACGACATACTTCCCATTTACTACAACAGCTGGCACACCCGTCAATTGATATTGTTGCGCTAATTTATTTGCTTGAGAGACTTTGGCAGTAATTGCGAAAGAATTATATAAACTATTGAATTTCGCTTCTGGGATACCATACTTCGTAAAGAATTGCGCTTGTGATTTTTGGTCAAAAATCTGCTGACCTTTGTCATGGATCGCGTGGAATAAAGGCAAATGGGTACGTTTACGAACACCAAGTGCTTCAGAAACGTAGTAGCCACGTGCATTCTGTTCCCATACTTTGTTCATTGCAGCAGGTGTACGGACAAAATTCACATCTTTTGGAATTTTACGTAACCAAGATTGCATATGAGGCTCTAAAGTAAAGCAATGACCACAGCCATACCAAAAGAATTCACGTACTTCCAATTTACCAGCGACATCAACCTTTCCTGGGTTTTGCACGACCGTATAATCTTTGCCTTCAACAAAGTTCGCCATTGCACCTGTTGAAAGTGCCATCAGCACCGCAGCGGCAACGCCACTAAAAACCACCTTTTTCATTAAGTTTTTATCCTCTAAATCATTCTGATTAGCATATGGTTTCACTATAAAACAAATATGAGAAAATCGTTTTGATTCTGTGAACTTTTTTACAAGATTTATCGCTTTTTTTGGAATTAGCGATACACTAAGATCTGATATAAATTTTACCCATTAAAACGAACTTTGCTAAGGTGGCTGTAATGACTCAACTGAATGTTGACCCACAAGAAATTGCTAAATTTGAAGCACTTGCTGCGGTATGGTGGGATCAACACTCTGAGTTTCGCCCTCTCCATCAAATCAATCCATTACGATTGAATTGGATTGATGAACATGCAGGTGGTCTTAGTGGCAAGAAAGTACTAGATGTTGGCTGTGGCGGCGGCATTTTAGCTGAAAGTATGGCACGCCGTGGTGCCGATGTCCTCGGTATCGATATGGGCGCAGCACCATTAAATGTCGCACGTCTGCATGCAGAACAAGAAAATGTCACCAATATCGAATATCGTCAAATTCCAGTTGAGCATTTGGCTGAAGAACAAGCTGGTCAATACGATGTCGTAACTTGTATGGAAATGTTAGAACACGTACCAGATCCAGCATCAATCATTCAAGCATGCCAAAAACTGGTGAAACCAAACGGTCATGTGTTCTTCTCCACGATTAACCGTAATCCAAAATCATATTTATTTGCGATTATCGGTGCAGAGTATGTATTACGTCTTTTGAAAAAAGGAACTCATGACTATCATAAATTTATTAAACCTTCTGAATTAGCACATGATATTCGTAACGCAGGTTTAAAACTTAAAGATATGACAGGCTTACATTACAATCCATTAACTAAACATTATTGGTTAGCCCCAAATGTTGATGTGAACTATATGGTTTACACGCATAATGAGGTGAATGAATGAAGGCCGTACTTTTCGACCTAGATGGAACTTTAATTGATACTGCTGCGGATTTTATTCGTATTATTCAAGCAATGTGTCGTGAAGAAGGTCGAGAGATCGTAGATGCAGCCCTGATCCGAACTCAGGTCTCCGAGGGGGCTCGGGCGATGGTGAAATTGGTTTATCCTGAATTACAGGTTGATGATCCTATTTTCCTTGCACATCGTCAGCGCTTTCTAGATATCTATGGTGCTGATATTGCTGTGGATACAGACCTTTTTGCAGGAATGTATCCTTTAATCGAGGACTTGGAACAACGTGATATTCCATGGGGAATTGTGACAAACAAACCTCGTTGGCTGAGTGAGGCACTACTTCAAGCTTTAAACTTAACTGAACGTTGTGCCGTTCTCGTATGCCCAGAAGATGTTAAGCACACTAAACCTGACCCAGAACCGATGTATCTCGCTGCTCAACAAATTAATGTTCCAGCTGAACAATGCATTTATGTTGGTGATCATCCACGTGATATTGATGCAGGTCGAAGCGCAAATATGTACACGATTTTGGCTGCTTACGGATATTTACCATTAGAACACAAAGATGACTTAGATTCTTGGCAGGCAGATTGTATAGTGAATGATGTACAAGAATTACATCAACACTTAATTGAATTGATCGAATCTCACCAAAAAACAGCTTAATTAGAACAATGAAGGAGGTCGCACATGAAATATTCAGAATATCAACCTCGCCCAGATTTATTGAAAGATAAAGTAATTTTAATTACGGGTGCAGGTGATGGCATTGGACGCGCAGCAGCGTTGAGCTATGCTTTACATGGTGCGACCGTCGTTCTTCATGGTAGAACGCTGAACAAGTTAGAAGTGATCTATGACGAAATTGAAAGTTTAGGTGCTCCTCAACCTGCAATTTTGCCACTGCAACTTTCTACTGCAACAGCATATGATTACGAACGTCTTGTGGAAACGCTTGACCAACAATTTGGTCGTTTAGATGGGATTTTGCACAATGCTGGGATTTTAGGCGAGCGCGTTGAATTGGCCCACTACCCTGCTGAAGTGTGGGATGATGTAATGGCTGTAAATTTAAGAGCACCTTTTGTTCTTACCCAACATTTACTTCCATTATTAGAAAAATCTCAAAATGCCTCTGTTGTTTTTGCAAGCTCAGGTGTCGGTCGTGAAGCACGTGCGAAATGGGGCGCATACTCAGTTTCAAAAATTGCCATTGAAGCGGTCAGTCAAATTTTTGCTAAAGAAAATGTCTATCCAAACATTCGCTACAACTGCATTAATCCAGGTGCAACACGAACAGCTATGCGTGCTAAAGCATATCCTGATGAAGATCCGAAAGTATTGGCAACGCCTGAACAAATCATGCCAGCTTATTTATATTTAATGGGCGAAGACAGTATAGGGATGAATGGTCAGAGTATTGATGCTCAGGATTAGTTTTTTCAAAATTACATGATGAGGATCTTCAGATCCTCTTTTTTTAAATTATAGTTCCAACAAAACCCATTAAAAATTTACCTTTTGATTTTGAAAGCTTAAATAAATAAGTCTCAACAACTTTTGAATACATCCATAAACTAAGAAATTGTCTAATGGTAGTATCACTTACCCTGCTTTAAGCGTCTTAAGTATTTATAACTCAATAAAAAACCCGACAATAATGTCGGGCTTTTATTTCATTCTGATCAGTCAAATAAACGATCGAAGAATGATTTCTTTTTAGGTGAAGATTTACTGTCCGCACCATCTAAAGATTCTTGTAACTCTTTTAAAAGTTCACGTTGACGTGCAGTTAAGTTGACTGGTGTTTCAATAACGATACGGCAAAGTAAATCACCTTGCATACTTGTGCGTACTGGTTTTACACCCTTGCCACGTAGACGGAACATTTTACCTGTTTGTGTTCCCTCAGGTACTTTCAAGTTCACACGACCATCAAGGGTTGGAATCTCAATTTCTTTACCCAGTGCAGCATCAGCGATACTAATCGGCACATCCATATACAAGTCCGCGCCATCACGTTGGAAGATTTCATGTTCACGAACATTAACTTCTACGTATAGATCACCTGATTGACCATCACGAATCGCTTCACCTTTTCCAGTTAAACGAACGCGATCGCCATTATCTACGCCTGCAGGAATGGTAACCTCAAGTGTCTGTTGACGATCTTTAACACCTGAACCATGACAAGTGCCACAAGGATTTTTAATAATCTTACCTTGTCCGCGACAAGTGCTACACGTTTGCTGAACTGAGAAGAAACCTTGTTGCATACGGACCTGGCCAGCCCCGTGACAAGTTTTACAGGTTTCAACATCATTCGGGTTTTTAGAACCTTTACCATCACACACTTCACATGGTGCTGGCGCAGTAAAAGTGATTGTTTTCTTTACGCCACGTACAGCTTCTTCTAAGCTGAGCTCAAGCACATAACGTAAGTCTGAACCACGTCTTTGACGCTGTTGGCGACCGCCGCCACCAAACGCACCACCGAAAATGTCACCAAACTGACTAAAAATGTCTTCAGCGCTAAAACCGCCACCGAAACCACCGCCACCGCCACCGAAGCCGCCTTCAAACGCATTATGTCCCATGCGGTCATACATGCTGCGTTTTTCACTATCAGATAAAACTTCATAAGCTTCAGCAGCTTCTTTGAATTTTTCTTCTGCTTCAGCATTATCAGGGTTACGGTCTGGATGATATTTCATCGCCAACTTACGGTAGGCTTTTTTAATCTCATCATCACTAGCTGTTTTAGAAACCCCTAAAACCTCATAATAATCACGTTTAGCCATGTCTGGCGATGCTCCACAAAAAAATTTGATATGACTTCTCTGCGGAATATGTTGGGGTCATATTCCGAGATTACAAGTAAATTAAATCATTATTTTAAAAAGCGGCTTTTTTCTGGAGATATTTCACTAAGCCTTTAAGCCATGCATTTAGGAGAAATAGCCATGCAATTGTGGTAAAAATGACACCAATCACCGTACACCCTTTCACCCATAACACACTATCCCAATAGATAAAGCAGGCAGGAATAAACCAAAGAGCAGCAAATGCGGCCATCATCATGAATAGCACAACATTTCGTGCAATCCATAATGCTTGAGCATGGATCCAGACTTCAGCGTCTTGCGCTTGAGCCACTTTTTGCGCTAAAAAATAGGCGATTGCAGCACTGATACCAGTGAACAATGCAAGAAACATGAATACATAAGACATCGTAATTAATCGACGATGTCTTGTTAAATTGTCTCGCCCCATGGATGCTTTTTTATACCTCAACCGAGTGCACATTCAGTTTTTTTATGTACCCAGCCCACTGTGTTATTTTGTGTTAAAAACTAGGGACTACTATATTGAATTTTTCAATGGTTCGCACCTAGTATTCACATAAAACTACGCGGTTTTTGACTCTTTTTTCACTTTAAACCACGCCGCATAGAGTGCTGGTAGGAAGAACAGCGTTAATAGCGTTGCGATAATGAGTCCACCCATAATTGCTACTGCCATTGGACCAAAGAAGATACTGCGTGAAAGCGGAATCATCGCCAACACAGCAGCCAATGCAGTCAAAATAATTGGACGGGCACGGCGTACTGTCGCTTCTAAAATCGCTTCCCATTGAGAATGACCCGCTTTGATATCTTGCTCAATCTGATCAATCAAGATAAGCGAATTACGCATAATCATTCCAGATAAAGCAATGGTACCTAGCATCGCCACAAATCCGAAAGGCTTATTGAATATCAACAGGAACAATACCACGCCAATTAAACCCAAAGGCGCGGTCAAGAAAACAATAAACGAACGTGAAATACTCTTGAGCTGAATCATGAGCAAGGTAAAGACCACGGCCAAAAATAACGGCATGCCAGCATTTACTGACGTTTGTCCACGTGCAGACTCCTCCACAGTGCCCCCCACTTCTACAAGATAACCACTTGGAAGTTCGGCACGAATTTTCTCAATAGATTCAGTTAATTCACCAACCACAGTGGCAGGTTGGAGTTTAGTCCGAATATCTGCGCGCACAGTAATCGTCGGTAAGCGATTACGATGCCAAATCAGACCATCTTCAAACTTATATTGGATATTCGCAATCTGTGCCAATGGAACTGTTGCCCCCTGACTCGTCGGTACAGCGAGACTTTGTAACGATGCCACATCAACACGTTCCGCTTGATCGCCACGTAAACGAATATCAATCAACTCCCGTTTCTCACGATACTGATTAATCGCAGACCCTGTTATTGAGCTATTTAAGAAATTCGCCAAATCTAAGCTAGATACGCCTAACTGACGCGCACGATCTTGATCAATTTCAAGTGAAATAATTTTACTCGGCTCACCCCAATCTAAATGAACATTGGCGGTATTTGGATTTTCACTGATTGCTTGTGACACTAATTGTGCTCGTTGGCGAACAGTATTTAAATCTTCACCAGAAACACGGTATTGAATTGGATAACCGACTGGTGGCCCATTTTCCAATAGCGATACACGTGTCCGTACTTCAGGCAATAACTTACTAATTTCTTCACTCAGATTCTTTCTAATCTCATCTCGCTCATCTAATGAGGAAGCCAAAACCACAAATTGTGCAAAACTCGCCTGAGGTAATTGTTGATCAAGCGGTAAATAGAATCGTGGAGAACCTGTACCAACATAAGCGACGTAATTATCGATCCCTTTTTGAGTCGACAAGAATTTTTCTACTTTTTTAACCGCATTTTCTGTCGCTGTTAGAGAAGCACCTTCCTCTAGTTTTAGATCCACTAAAATTTCAGCACGGTTTGATGGTGGGAAAAATTGTTGTGGAACAAGTTTGAACATCAAAATTGATAAGACAAATATTGCAACCGTCGCAGCAATGACGGTTTTACGATAAGTAATACATAACTCAACCCAAGATCTAAATTTTTGATACGTCTTGGTTTGATATGGATCGTGATGCTCACCATGGTGTTGAACGACGGGTTGTGGCTCGGGTTGTTGACGTAATCTTGCCCATAAGCGTTGATACCACGGGGCTTTCTGATTCATTTGATTAAAATCAGGCAGTAATTTGTCACCTAAATAAGGAACAAACAGTACCGCTGCAAACCATGACACCACCAAAGCAATGGTTACAACTTGGAAAATTGAACGAGTATATTCACCTGTGCTCGACGCAGCAGTGGCAATCGGCAAGAATCCAGCTGCAGTGATCAGCGTCCCCGTTAACATTGGAAATGCGGTCGACTTCCAAGCAAAACCTGCCGCTTTTAATCTGCTATATCCTTGTTCCATTTTAATGGCCATCATTTCAACTGCAATGATGGCGTCATCGACCAAAAGTCCAAGTGCTAAGATTAATGCGCCTAAAGAAATCTTGTGCAGTCCAACATCAAAGAAATTCATGCCTGCGAACGTCATTGCCAAGACCAAGGGAATAGAGAAAGCGACCACTAATCCTGTACGGAAACCTAAAGAGAAGAAGCTGACCAATAAGACAATAATCACGGCCTCTGCGAGCACTTTGATAAATTCGTGAATACTGCGTTGCACCGCTACAGGCTGATCTGAAACTTTTTTCAGTTCCATCCCTAAAGGTAAAGTTTGTTGTAGATCGTTGAAGGTCTTTTCTAGGTTTTTCCCTAGCGCAATGATATCACCCCCCTTACGCATAGACACCGCAATACCAATACCATTTTTACCCATAAAGCGCATACGCGGTTGAGCTGGCTCACTAAAGCCACGGTAAACTTCAGCTACATCACCCAATTGAATGGTCTTATCTCCAACCAGTAATGGCATGTTCTTGAGATCTTCGACTGATTTCAAATGTCCGCTGACACGCACTTGAATACGATCTGAGCCTGTTTCAAAGAAACCTGCGCTCGCCATGGTATTTTGTTTTTGTAGTGCTTCTTGAATTGCGGATACTGGAATGCCTAATTGAGCAGTTTTCGTATTTGAAATTTCTATCCAAATTTTTTGATCTTGCAAGCCGACTAAATCAACTTTCCCGACATCTTGCACACGTTGTAGTTGCAGCTGTAAGCGATCGGCATATTCCTTCATCACGGCATAATCAAAATCATCACCCGTTAAGACATAAATATTCCCAAAGGTGTCACCAAATTCATCGTTAAAGAATGGACCTTGAACACCGCTAGGAAGTTGGTGTTTGATATCTCCAATTTTTTTTCTAACCTGATACCAAACATTTGGTAACTCATGGGAACGCAACGAATCTTTGGCAATAAAGGTCACCATTGATTCACCAGGACGAGAATAGGCTGCAATACGATCATAGAGCCCCGTACTCATTAATTCTTTTTCAATGCGATCAGTTACTTGTAATGAAACTTCTTCCGCTGTCGCACCTGGCCAATAGGTTTGAACCACCATTACTTTGAAACTAAATGGAGGGTCTTCACTTTGTGATAGTTTTGAGTAGGAATAAACACCCAATATTCCCATCAAAATCATGAAATAAAGGATCAGTCCCTTATTTTTTAACGCCCATTCTGACAAGTTAAAGTTCATATTTTCGCTCCAACTTGTCCTGCTTTCACATTTACTGCACGGTTTTGACGGTCAATCGGATTAATTTTTTGTTTATCTCGCAGTAAGTGTACACCGCCAACCACGATCCAATCAGAAGCTTTTAAACCTTGGGTCACAGGTACCGTATCACGACCATAAGCACCTATTTGAACATTCACCTTACGGATACTGTGATCTGGATTCACAACCCATACATAAGGCTGATCTTCTGTTGCAGATACACTGGTCAAAGGAACATTAATCACATTTGAACTGGTATTTGAAAAAAATACTCGCGCACTTTGTCCAAGTTGAATTGCTGAACGCCCTTCGGTCAAAGCAACTTTGACACTAAATGTTCTAGATTGGTCGGCAGCAGGTGAAATTTCACGTACATATGCGGCGAAACGCTCCTCTGGTTTTGACCATAGCGTAACCCAAGCTTTTTGACCTGTTTTAATTTCTGATACTGCTTGTTCTGGCACACCAATCACCACTTCACGATCACCATCTATCGCCAGTTGATATGCTGCCTGCCCTGCTGCGATCACTTGACCAACTTCAATACTACGCTCAGTGATGACGCCATTTTTATTGGCAATGAGTTGGTTATATCCCGTCTGATTACTACTCACTGCATAATTTGATTGTGCTTGTTTTAAATTTGACATGGCCGATTTATATTGATTTTCTACGGCATCATATTGCGAACGACTCACCGCATTAATAGGTAATAATTGCTTAAAGCGTTTGTATTCTTCTTCGGCAATTTTGGCTGCAGATTGCGCGCTTTCTAACTGAGCTTTTGAAGCATTTAACTGCAGTTGAGCATCTTTCACATCTAATTTTGCTAAGACTTGCCCGACTTTGACTCGATCCCCAACATCAACATAGCGTTCAGTAATTTGTCCTCCAACACGGAAAGCCAATGCCGTTTGCTGTCTCGCCTGAACTTCTCCTGCATAACTTTTCAGTTCATCTTGGGAAGTATTCGGCTGGGCAACCATCACAAATGGAATTTGTTCCTCTGTGGGTTTATCCTTACTACACGCGGTAAGTATCACGCTACAAATGAGCATTAAACTGTATGTGGCAAATTTTTGAGGACTCATGTGCACTGCTCTTATGTCAATTTTTAGGCAAATCAAATTAGGGATATTAATTTGATTATTTTTTAATTAATATACCGCATGGTACAGTAATTAAAAATCATTTTTCAAGGTATGACCTAAACTGTTTTTTTTGGATTTTTTTGTGCAAATGAATATTGGACGTCCTAAGGATTTAGTTAAAAAGAAACAAATATTAGAGGCAGCTAAACGTTTGTTTCTAAAACAGGGCTTTCATGGTTCAAGCATGAATCAAATTGCCAAAGAAGCTGGCGTGACTAAACTGACGGTGTATAACCATTTTCAAGATAAAGAATCGTTATTTACTTATGCAATTGCAGAAACGTGCGAAGAATCAATCAATGCTCGGCGAATCCAATTACACCCTGAATCCAATTTTTTAGAAGACTTCTATCAGGTATGTAGTTTAGCGCTGCAAATTGTCAATCTTCCTGAAGCCATTAAGCTTGAGCATTTATTATTAGAATTGGCAGCAGAGCAAAACCCTTTGGCTGAACCTTTTTATAATGCATCTCATAAGCGGTTATTTATGGTTTGGACTGATTTTTTTGCTCAAGCGATTGAGCACGGATTTATCCAGAAAGATGATGCTGAAAAGCAAACACATTTGCTCCTTTCTTTACTCTTAGGGCATCGACATCATGAAGTATTGTTAGGTGTTCGTCCGATTCCCAGTGAAGCAGAATGTGATGAAATTATTCATCAAGCCATCGAATTATTTATGCTGAAATACAAAAAATAGCTCTCTCCATACTTAAATGGCGTATTTTTCACCTAATTTTCTTTAAATTATTTTGCAATCGCTTGGCATGTCATGAATAAGCGGTATAGTCAAAAGAACAAGAAAAGGAGAAAAAAATGATTCAACAAATTGATGCTCCATTACGTGAAGACGTACGCTTACTCGGTAATCTTTTAGGAGAGACTTTAAAAGAACAAGCTGGACAAGATTTGTTTAATCAAGTTGAACAAATTCGTGCGCTCGCGAAAGGTGCACGTGATGGTGATAGCGAAGCTGAAAAACAATTAGAAAGTTTATTTTTAAGTTTAAAAGATGATGAGATTCTTCCACTGACACGCGCTTTTTCACACTTTCTGAACTTTGCCAATATTGCAGAACAATATCATGTGGTACGTAGCCGTCGCCAAAATGAGTTTGATGAAAACGGCGCTGCAGCAAATGTCCTTATTCCCCTTTTTGAAAAATTTCAACAACAGCTGATTTCAGCGGAAACCCTTTATCAACAAATTTGTGAGCTAAATATTGAGCTTGTACTCACCGCACATCCTACGGAAGTTAGTCGTCGCACCTTGATCCAAAAATATGATGGGATCAACGAGTGTTTATCTAAGTTTGATCAGCAAAAGCTGACCCCTAAACAGCGCGCTCAAATTCTTTTTGAATTAAAACAATTGGTCTGTTCAGCATGGCAAACCGATGAAATTCGCCAACATCGTCCAACCCCAATTGATGAAGCAAAATGGGGTTTTACTACCATTGAGCAAACTTTATGGAACGCTATTCCTAAGTTTGTCCGTGAATTGAATCAATTGGTTCAAGAGCATTGTTCTCAAGCTTTACCTTTGGATATTGCACCTGTACGGTTTGCATCTTGGATGGGTGGTGACCGCGATGGAAACCCAAATGTTACACACAAAGTGACTCAAGAGGTTTTATGGTTATCTCGATGGAAAGCCGCAGACCTCTACCTCCGCGATATTGAAGATTTACGTTGGGAGCTTTCTGTTCAGTCGTGCAGTGATGAACTAAAGACAGCATTAGGTCAGCCTCATCCAGAGCCTTATCGTGAATATTTAAGAACAACTCGTGAACGCTTAAAAATTACAAGAGAATGGCTCACTGCAAAATTACAAGGTCAACATTCTGATGTGGATCGTAGCCAGATTATTCATCATAAAGATGAACTGTTGCAGCCATTATTGTTATGTTATCGCTCATTAGTCGATTCAAACCTTTCCGGTATTGCTCAAGGAAAGTTACTCGATTTTATTTATCGCGTGAATTGTTTCGGTATTGAGTTATTAAAACTAGATATTCGCCAAGAGTCAGGTCGTCATCGTCAAGCAATTTCAGCGATTACTGAGTATCTTGGACTTGGCAATTTTGAGACATGGACTGAACAAGCCCGTCAAAACTTCTTATTACAAGAACTGCAAAGCAAACGCCCTTTACTTCCTAAGCATCTTAATGAATCTGCTCAAAGTCTTATTGAGCATCCTGATGTTCAAGAAGTATTCGCTACCATGCGAACTTTGGCAGAACAACCTGCTGAAAGTCTAGGTGCTTATATTATTTCAATGGCGGAATATCCAAGTGACGTTTTGGCGGTTCTATTACTCCAAAAAGAAGCAGGTATTAAGCAACCTCTGCGTGTAGTTCCATTATTTGAAACGTTAAAAGATTTAGATGGCGCAGCTTCGACCATGAATACTTTATTCAGTATGCATTGGTACAAACAACATATTCAAAACAAGCACGAGGTCATGATTGGTTACTCTGACTCAGCAAAAGATGCAGGTTTCATGTCTGCGAATTGGGCTCAGTACCGTGCACAAGAAGAGTTAACAGCTATTGCCAAACAACATGGTATACAACTCACTTTGTTCCATGGTCGTGGTGGCTCAATTAGTCGTGGTGGTGCTCCAACCCAACAAGCACTATTTTCACAACCACCTGGCTCAATCTCAGGTGCAATCCGTGTGACCGAACAAGGCGAAATGATCCGATTCAAATTTGGATTAGAAGAAATCGCACTGCAAAATTTAGAAATTTATACCGCAGCTACCCTAGAAGCGACTTTACTCCCACCACCAGAACCCAAGGCAGCATGGCGCGAGTTGATGCACAAGATGACGGAACTCTCTGTGAATGTTTACCGTCAAACAGTTCGCGAAAACCCTCATTTTGTCCAATACTTAAGAACCGTGACGCCAGAGCTTGAATTACAGATGCTACCTTTGGGTTCAAGACCAGCGAAACGAAAAATCAGCGGTGGTATTGAATCCTTACGTGCAATTCCATGGGTATTTGCATGGACTCAAATTCGATTAATGCTTCCAGCATGGTTAGGTACTGGTGCAGCCATCAATCAAGTCATTTCAGAAGGTCACAAAGCTGAGCTAGATGAAATGTTAGAACAATGGCCTTATTTCCAAACTTTAATTGATATGTTGGAAATGGTGCTATCTAAATCAGATAGCAATGTCGCATTGTATTATGAATCTCATCTCACCCAAGATGAAAATCTTAAAGTATTGGGTGCGGAACTACGCCAACGCTTACATGACGCAGTACAAACTTTATTGGCGATGAAAGGTGAATCTAAATTACTCAGTTCTAATGAAGTTCTTGATCAAGCCATGAAGATTCGTAAACCGTACCTCCTTCCATTACACCTGTTACAAGCAGAACTCATGAAAAGACGTCGCGAATATTTAGCTGAACGAACTGTCGAACAAACTGAAGTTGACCATGCATTAATGGTAAGTATTGCAGGTATTGCTGCTGGATTACGTAATACAGGTTGATTTCACGACTGTCTATGCTCAAGCACCTTTATGGGCTTGAGCAATTTAGAGACTTTATTCTAATTTTCAGTAGCGACAACAGAGCACCTATAAATTTTTTACTCAATATGGATATAGATTTTTTTGATATAGCTGAGTCGCAATAGGCTGATTTTACTTTATTTTTAAAACATAAATTTTTTACCAATGGGTAAAAATTTAATAAAAGTCAGACCATTAGTTTTAATAATTTTGCAAGAAACAGATGATTTCTCATAAAACAGGCGTATGATGTGCACAATTTAACTATTGAGTGCTCACTTTATGACCAGTTGGTTTCCTAAATGGCGTCCCTTTACGGATGATATCGATACGCGTCCTGTTGGCACGACCGAATATTTACCTCCTGCGCAAAGTGTAGTTCTTGGCATTCAACATGCATTTGCCATGTTTGGTGCGACAGTTTTAGCACCATTATTAATGGGTTTTGATCCTAATCTTGCCATATTAATGTCAGGGATTTGTACCCTGTTATTTTTCCTCATCACTGGCGGTCAAGTGCCCAGTTATTTAGGCTCAAGCTTTGCTTTTATTGGTGTAGTCATCGCGGCAACGGGCTATGCCGGTGCTGGAGCAAATGCGAATATTGCATTAGCTGCTGGGGGAATTATTGCCTGTGGTGTACTTTATGCCTTAATTGGTTTTCTGGTGATGGCAACAGGTACTCGATGGATTGAAAAGCTCATGCCTCCTGTCGTAACAGGTTCTGTGGTCATGATCATCGGTCTGCATCTTGCACCGGTAACGGTAAAAAGTGTCGCGGGTAATCCATTTAATATGTGGATGGCATTGATTACTGTCATGTGTATGGCTTCAATTGCAGTATTCACCAAAGGGATGCTACAACGCCTACTTTTACTTGTGGGTTTGGTGCTGTCTTATATCGTATACTTTGTTATTACGAATATCATGGGTTACGGTACTCCAATTAACTTCACGCCGATTACCCAAGCTGCATGGTTTGGTCTGCCTAACTTTCATGCTCCTGAGTTCAGTACGAACGCGATGCTCATCATTGCTCCTGTAGCTTTAATTTTAGTGGCTGAAAACTTAGGTCACATCAAAGCAGTCTCTGCCATGACTGGTGAAAATCTAGACCCACATATTGGTAAAGCGTTTGTCGCCGATGGTGTTGCAACATCATTAGCCGGTGGTGTAGGTGCTCCAGGCATGACCACTTATGGGGAAAATATTGGCGTGATGGCTGTGACACGTGTCTATTCCACGATTATTTTTGCCATCGCAGGTGTATTCGCAATTTTCCTTGGCTTATCACCAAAATTTGGTGCAATTATTCAAACCATTCCAACTGCGATTCTTGCAGGTGCATCAATTGTGGTGTTTGGTTTAATTACCATAGCTGGTGCTAAAATTTGGATCGAACATCGTGTCGATTTCTCTAAAAATAAAAACCTCATGATTGCTGCGATCACGCTGATCTTAGGTACTGGTGACTTTGCGCTTCAATTTGGTAGCTTTAATTTAGGTGGTATTGGAACGGCTACTTTTGCTGCATTATTCCTGAATTGGTTCTTTAGCTTAGGTGAAAAGTCTAACTAAAAACCTATCGCATATAAAAAAAGAGAGCTTAATGCTCTCTTTTTTAATTTTTTATTCTATTTGAGTATCTTAAGATCTTTTTTCAATCGGTTGAGGTCGACCAAAATAATAGCCTTGAAACGTATTACAGCCATTTTCTTTCAGAACTTGGAACTGCTCTTCAGTTTCTACACCCTCTGCCACCACATTCAGATCGAGAATCTGTGCTAAATCAATAATCGTTTTCACAATAGCAATATCACGTGGATTACCGACAATATTTTCTACAAATGAACGATCAATTTTGAGTTGATCCAGTGGAAGCATTTTGAGGTAATTCAATGAAGAATATCCTGTTCCAAAATCATCCATAGAGAATCTTAATCCACGCTCGATGAGCTTTTTCATTTTCTCAATTGAGTTATGCATATCGGTATAGAACATGCTTTCAGTGAGTTCTAAACGTAATAATGTTGGATCAATTCCTGCTTCATCAATAATCCGAAGCACATTTTTATCAAAGTCAGTCTTACGGAATTGTTCAACACTAATATTGACTGAAATCGTCCAGTTTGAAGATTCTGGGTATTGGCTCCAATCTTTTAACTGTTGGCATGCTAATACTAAAACACGATTACCAACATCATGTATGAGATCAGTTTTCTCCACTTCTTCAATAAATCGACCTGGTAAAATCAAACCGTGTTCAGGATGACTCCAACGTAGCAAGGCCTCATACCCAATCACTTCCTCTTCACGATTTACTAAAATCTGATAATAAAGTTGGAACTCATCTCGTAATAAAGCTAATCTTAAATCATTTAATAAAGCAGCTTTAGCAATAACACTTTGTTCCATTTCAGGATCAAAAACACATATGCAGTTTTTACCATTTTCTTTAGCTTGATACAGCGCCATGTCGGCGTACTTAAGCAACTCATTTTTTGGCAATTTTGAATTACGGAAAATAAAAATTCCGATACTAGAGCTGGTATGGATTTTATTATCCTTTAATACGAAAGGCTCATTTAATGCAGCACGAACTTTATCAGCGGTTTGCATCACTGCTTGATTAGCAATCGTTTCATCTGGATCTAAATCTGAAAGAATAATTAAAAACTCGTCTCCACCAAGACGGACAATTGCATTCTGCTGTGCCACACACTCCATAAGGCGCACCGAGACCATTTTGAGTAGGTCATCTCCACGATCGTGTCCTAACGTGTCATTAATATTTTTGAAGTTATCCAAATCCAACATCATGAGTGCACTATGTGTACCATTTTGTTTACATGATTCAATCACCTCCAACATGCGTTCTTGCATAAAACGGCGGTTAGGCAATCCCGTTAATTCATCATGTAATGCCATATAACGTGCATGGTCTTCGGAATTTTTTAGCTGTGTGATATCAGTTCGAATGGAGATATAGTTTTGTAAAACGCCATTATTATCTTTAAGCGGCACAATCGTGGTTTCAACCCAATATAAAGAACCATTTTTAGCTCGGTTACAAATTTCGCCTTTCCAAATTTCTCCACTCGAAATGGCTTTCCACATATATTTAAAAAAACTTCTCGGGTGATAGCCTGAATTAATAATTTTATGTGTTGATCCGACCAGCTCTTCATAAGAATACTGTGAGATATTACAAAACTTCTCATTGACATGAGTAATGACGCCACGTGCATCTGTTATAGCTACAATTGAATGTGCATCAATGGCTACTTTATAGTTTTCAAGATCCTTGACTATTTTTTCTAATTGTAACTGGGTATCCATAGCGCCTTCGACCGTCAGTCTAAAAAGTGATGTATCCAAATGTTAACTTAATATTATTTTTTGTAACACTAAGCTTTGTTGAACCAGTTCACAAATCGGCTATATATTTTGTAAATTTCAATGAATAAAAGAGGAAACTAAGTTCCTCATTCTTATTAAGAATTCCGACTATTATGGTCGTATTTCTTTTAACTCTCTTTGAATAAAGTGTTGAATCATCTCTCGATATATTTTTTCCATGAGTAATGGATCCACACCATTCTTTGTAGCCAATTCACGTATTTTTTCAATCACTATTTCAACACGTTCAGGTGACTGTACATCTTGAATAGTTCGTTTAAAACGAACTGCCTGATCTACATAATATTGGCGTAAACCAATTAATTCTGTTATGGCTTGATCAATTGAATCTATTTGTGTTCGAGCTTGCTGAAGGGTTTCGCATTTTTCTTTATTGATTTTCAATTGATTCGGTATCCCTGAGTTCAGATTCATTTTCACTTTTGTACTTTTGTTCTAACACATTACTGAAAATACTTTCAATCATCCATACACGATATAAGCTATTAAACACATAACTCTTTCCATCGATACGAAGCTCAAGCACTGGTAAATCAGGTTGTGATTTCATCTCACAGAGTAATTGATTTTCTTCCAGCTTTTGACTGATCGACTCTTCAGTGAGCGTCGTGATGTTCAAGCTCTCTTTCAAGGCTTGAATATGAGGTCGATGCGATAGATCTTTACCTTTACTCCAAACAGCCTGCAAGATTTCATACATTGCATCAAGACGTTGATCCTCAGGCACACTGTAAAACAATCGTGCTATTTCATATGTCGCCTGCTGAGTCGGACGGCAAAACGGCGTAAATTTTACTTCTGTTCGTTTAGATAAACGCGTTGCCAAACTCCAATCAAATAAATCTCGTCCTTGATATTGCAATGGATAAACGGTAAGTTGGATATCGTAATAATCGGCAAGTTCCTCTTTAATATAAGCTAATAATAACCAAGAGATCGGATCTTCTAATGCAATATAGAGGTCCAACTCAGGATTCATCGCCTGAATCTCAGATAATTCTTCAGCATCATTCATTAGGTGTTCCCGCCACTCAATATGATTGATGAGAAAAATAGGATTACCGGTCAAGAGTCTTTGTTGTTTTAAACGGCGGGTCAATCTTAATAAATCATCTACTGCATGATACCGACGATTACCGAGCTCAAAAAAGCTTGCTAAAACTGGCGTGTGATCAAAAGTTCGCTCAGCGATTTGTTGTTCTTTTCGATGTCGACTGGCCATGACATACAAAGTACGTAATTTTCCATACTGCTGTTGCCACAACATATGGAAGACATCTTCCAATAAATAGAGAAAATTTTCACCTGTTAATGGGGTATTTCGTAAAATCGTTTCTGCCTGTTGAATCGCTTCAGCACTTGGTATTTCAGGCTTTTCATTATCGAATCCGAAACGATGCTGGTACGCTAAAATTTGGGCATCACGTAGACTGTAATCTTGCCACTCTTCAGGACTCATATCATTTGGAGCTTCAGCAGCAGTATCTGAGATAACAATTTTTAACGGCTTAATTTCATCTTTTAAAATGTCATTTAATTGTGCCAATTGCTGGACTGCAAGATAACTATACACATCATCTAAACGAAGATAGATCGTTAAACCCTGCTCAGTTGACAAGACCTCTTGACGATTTGGTTTCTGATAAAACCAACTCGATCGTAGCGGATCAAACCAACGGCGTAACAATGACATGAGATGTGCCTCAGATGATTTTACTGGTAAATTATGTGCTCAAAGTATCGAATTCATCGCTTTTTCTAAAACTAAAAAAGTTTGAACGCGAGCAAAACTTATATCAAGACAAAGAGAATTGATCAATATTTATGACCTTTCTATCAAATATTGTCATTAATGTAATTGACGCTTTCAGATGAAATTCAAACTTTTCGTGATTAAAAAAGCATCCCGAAGGATGCTTTTGAATCATGATTGATCTAGTTTATAAGCAGATTAGATATCGCGTACCGCACCTTTTGCAGCACTTGTTGCATGCATTGCATACGCTTTCAGTGCTTTAGATACTTTACGTGGACGCTCTTTCGCAGGTTTCCAACCTTTAGCTTCTTGCACTTCACGGCGCGCTGCCAATACATCATCAGCAACTGCTAAGTGAATCGTACGGTTTGGAATATCAATTTCGATACGGTCGCCATCTTCAACTAATGCAATTGCACCGCCTTCAGCCGCTTCTGGAGACACGTGACCAATTGAAAGACCTGATGAACCACCCGAGAAACGACCATCTGTAACAAGCGCGCAGTCTTTACCCAAACCTTTTGATTTTAAGTAGCTTGTTGGATACAGCATTTCTTGCATACCCGGACCACCTTGTGGACCTTCGTAACGGATCAGAACTACATCACCTGCTACGATCTTGCCGCCCAAGATTGCTTCAACTGCATCATCTTGGCTTTCAAATACGCGTGCTGTACCGTTAAATTTCAAAATTGAGTCATCTACACCAGCCGTTTTTACGATACAGCCATCAAGTGCGATGTTACCGTAAAGGACTGCTAAACCGCCGTCTTTAGAGAAAGCATGTTCTGCATTACGGATCACGCCATTTTCACGGTCGCCATCAAGACGTGTGTAGTAACGGTCTTGTGAGAATGCTGTTTGTGTTGGTACACCGCCCGGTGCTGATTTAAAGAAGTTATATACCTCTTCATTTTCAGTACGAATAATGTCCCACTTATCTAAAGCATCTTTTAAAGTTTTTTCATGTACCGTTGGTACAGAAGTATCTAACAAACCTGCTCGGTCTAGTTCGCCAAGGATCGACATGATACCGCCTGCACGGTGGACATCTTCCATGTGAACATTTTTAACCGCAGGTGCAACTTTACACAGTACTGGTACTTTACGTGATAAACGATCGATATCGTCCATGGTAAAATCAACTTCTGCTTCATGCGCAGCCGCTAATAAGTGAAGTACTGTATTGGTAGAACCACCCATCGCGATATCTAAAGTCATGGCATTTTCATACGCAGCTTTAGGGGCAATGTTGCGAGGTAATACGCTGTAATCGTTTTGTTCGTAATGGCGTTTTGTGATTTCAACAATCAACTGACCCGCACGCTCAAATAATTTTTTACGGTTGGCATGCGTTGCAAGTGTTGAGCCATTACCTGGTAAAGATAAGCCTAATGCTTCTGTCAAACAGTTCATTGAGTTTGCAGTAAACATCCCTGAACATGAACCACAAGTTGGACATGCAGAACGTTCGTATGCTTTTACTTCTTCATCTGTGTAGTTGTCATCTGCAGCAACAATCATGGCATCCACAAGGTCAATCGCTTGTTCACCACCACGAATTTGGACTTTACCAGCTTCCATTGGACCGCCTGAAACAAACACAACAGGAATGTTTAAGCGCATTGCCGCCATCAACATCCCTGGTGTGATTTTGTCGCAGTTCGAGATACACACCATTGCATCTGCACAGTGTGCATTGACCATGTATTCGACTGAATCAGCAATCAAGTCACGCGATGGTAATGAATACAACATTCCGTCGTGACCCATTGCAATACCGTCGTCTACTGCGATTGTATTAAATTCTTTAGCTACACCACCCGCTTGTTCAATCTGACGTGCAACAAGCTGACCTAAGTCTTTAAGATGCACATGACCCGGTACGAATTGTGTGAATGAGTTGACTACTGCAATAATTGGTTTGCCAAAATCTTCGTCTTTCATTCCAGTTGCACGCCATAAGCCACGTGCACCCGCCATATTTCTTCCGTGTGTTGATGTTTTCGAACGATAGTCAGGCATTTTTATTTCCAACTTAAGCTGAGCTCGATGAATATGTATTCAATCTGGCTAAATGATACTGAAATATAAGGCTAAATCAGTTGAACCTTACTTCTATTATGACAGCTTTCTGATTAACAGTTAACCATTGCTTGCAATTGTTCGTATAGGTCTGATTTGCCCTCAACGATCTAAATCGATGTAAGAGATGTGATCTACTATAAACCCTTATCTAAAATCGTAATACAAAACTTTCATGAATCTTTTTTTAAAAATACATAAATTTTATTAATCACACCTTAAGCACAAAATGCACATGAAAACGTTTCAAATTACGACCTTATTTGGGCGAAAATCGCTTTTGGCATATAATGTTCTTTATATTGTTTTGGAAGTGTCTGAGTGAAAATCATCTTTGCGGGAACCCCTGAATTTGCAGCGAGTGCATTAGCAGCTTTGCTAAAGACCTCTCATGAAATTGTTGCTGTGTATACGCAGCCAGACCGTAAAGCAGGACGTGGACAAAAATTGACAGCGTCAGCGGTAAAGCAATTGGCGCTCGAGCACAATATTCCTGTTTACCAACCTTTACATTTTAAATCGTCGACTGAGGAAGGTTTGGCTGCTCAAGCTGAACTCAAGTCTTTCAATGCTGATGTGATGGTGGTCGCAGCATACGGTTTAATCTTGCCTCAAGTCGTTTTAGATACACCTAAATACGGCTGCTTGAATATTCATGGTTCCTTATTGCCTCGCTGGCGAGGTGCAGCCCCTATTCAACGTGCTATCGCGACAGGTGATACTGAAACAGGTATTACGATCATGAAAATGGCAGCTGGTCTAGACACTGGTGACATGATGTATAAAACCATCTGTCCTATTACAGCTGAAGATACTTCCGCAACCTTACATGATAAACTGGCTCAACAAGGGGCTGAAGCCACTCTCGCTGTTTTAGAAAGTGAAGACACTTTAAAGCATTATTTAAATACACGTGAAGTTCAAGATGAATCACTTACAGTGTATGCACATAAACTTTCTAAGGCTGAAGCTCAAATTAACTGGGCAAATGATGCTGTGACGATTGATCGTAATATCCGTGCTTTCAATCCTTGGCCCGTAGCTTTCACACCTATTGATCAAACCAACAATTTACGTATTTGGAATTCGAAACTTTCTCCACTCACTCCATCAACTCAACAAATCGGTGAAATCATCGCTGTCGATCAGAATGGTGTTCACGTTTTGTGTGGTGATCATCAAGTGATTTGTCTCACTCAACTTCAGTGGCCAGGCGGTAAAGCGCTCAATGCTGCACAAATTCTACAAAGTCAAAAATTGCAGCCAGGACAGATCTTCGCATGAGCCAACAATCTTCTCATTTAAATTTACGCGGGCATGTGATTAAAACATTACTGGCCGTTCAGAATGGACAATCCCTCACCTCTGTTCTTTCCCAACATCTTTCATTGGTTGGTGAGCGTGATCGGGCCTTATTTCATGAATTGACTTTAGGCACTTTACGTCAATGGCATGCGCTTAAAGCAATTACTCTCCCTCTTTTGACTAAACCGCTCAACAATGAAACTGTTGAAAGCTGCCTATATTTAGGTTTATATCAACTGCTTTGCACGCGTATACCAGCACATGCGGCTATTTCAGAAACGGTAACAGCGACTAAACAACTTGGTTTTGAGGCCTTAAGTGGCGTCGTGAATGCGATTCTACGACGTGTTTCACGTGAAACTGAAGAATTCGGCGAAGCATTAGACCAAGCCCATGGTTTACCTAGTTGGCTATTTAAACGTTTGAAAAAAGATTGGCCCGAGCATCTTCAAGTGCTTTCAGTCGAACTTAAACTGGCTGCGCCTTTGACACTACGTGTAAATGAACGACAAGTAAGCCGTGAGGAATATTTAGATATTCTTGATGAAGAAGGGATTGATGCTCATCCATGTGAATGGTCCGATGTCGGCATTATCTTAGATCAATCCGTGCATATTCCTCACCTCCCTGGCTTTGAAGAAGGTGGTTTTTCTGTTCAGGATGAACATGCTCAACTTTGCGCGACCTTATTGCCAAATCTTGATGATAAAATCGTAATTGATGCATGTGCGGCTCCAGGTGGAAAAACAGCACATATTTTAGAGTGTTATCGCCCTAAAAAGCTGTATGCGGTCGATCACGATACAAAACGTTTAAGCCGCGTAAGTGAAAACTTAGAGCGTCTTGCTCTTAATCAGTACGCACCAGTGGAAATACTGACTGCTGATGCTACGGTATGGTCTGCACCTGAACAGGCTGACTGTATTATTCTTGATGCACCGTGTTCTGCTATTGGAGTTGTACGACGTCATCCAGATATTCGTTTACTTCGCCAATCTACCGATATTCAACAAACGGTTGAACTTCAAAAACAAATTCTGAATCATATGTGGCAACAACTCAAAGTTGGCGGGTCAATGCTTTATATTACCTGCTCGATTTTGAAAGCTGAAAATGAACACCAGATGATTGATTTCTTCAACACGCATACAGATGCTCAAGAAATCAAATTAAATGTGAATTGGGGAATTGAACAAATCCACGGCCGTCAGTTATTGCCACAACAAGGCCATGGTGATGGATTCTATTATTGTTTAATTCAAAAGATTTAATGCTATTTTTTAAGATAGTTTATTTCTAATTTAGCTACATATTAAAAAAGCCATGACTCATGTCATGGCTTTTTTAATATTGATCTGAAGTAGTTTAATCTTCAAGCTCATCTGGATTTTTTGCCAAATGAATCATGGCTAAAATAAGACCACCCCATAACAGCACTGTTGAGATAATGAGCATCATCAAAGCAGAAGTATTCATCTTATTTCTCCTCAGTCCCGTTGTCTTTTAGACGACTAAATACAACCGCACAGAACACAAAGATTGCAACTACACCGCCACCAATTGGCAATAGAATCTCAATTGGATAACCGCCATAGCCTTCAGTAAATATTGAGTTCAAAGTTAGCAATAACGCAGCTAACAATGAGATTGGCGTAACTATCGTCAACATGAAGTTCCAACCAGCACCTAGCTTAATACTAGAATATTGGTTTACATGTTCTTGAAGTTGCTTTAACAACGGGCGACGGAACCATGACACCAATACGATTGATAATAAGCCACCCGCGACAATACCAATATTATTGGCAAAGTAATCAATAATATCGACAAACGTAATCGCACTGTGAGTTGAGAACAATAATGTTGAAACAATTGCTGAACCACCTGCAATAATTGTCACAGCCTTCTTACGAGACCATCCTAACTTGTCTTGGAAACCTGCGATTGGAACTTGAAGAATACTGACCATGGATGTAATCCCTGCAACTGTTAAAGATGCAAAGAACAAGAAGCCAAATAAGTCTCCGCCAGCCCCCATGCTTGAAATGATTTTAGGGAAAGCGATAAAAGCTAAACCAATACCACCAGATACAACATCGTCAACTGAAGCACCCGCACTGTAGGCCATGAAACCTAATGCTGCAAATACCCCAATACCAGCTAAAATTTCAAAAGATGAGTTTGCAAGAGCAACGACTAGTCCAGAACCAGTTAAATTTGTTTTTTTCTTCAAATATGAAGCGTAGGTCAACATAATCCCGAAACCAACGGATAAAGAGAAAAAGATATGGCCAAATGCAGCTAACCACACTTTATAGTTGCCCATCGCTTCCCAGTTTGGTGTAAAGAATGCATTTAAACCTTGGACAGCACCTGGTAAACGAATAGCTTGAATCACGAGAATCGTGAATAAAACCACCAACAAGGGCATAAAGATCTTATTCGACAATTCCACGCCTTTCTTCACCCCACCATACAGGATGAACATAACGATCGCCCAAACGACAACCAAACCTATAAATAAGGTCGGAACAAATCCAAATGCTAAGCCTTCGCCATTCTGAAGATAGGTGGTGAAAAAGAATTTTTCTGTATCACTTCCCCACTGTTGACCAAATGAGTAGAACATATAACTACCCGCCCATGACAATACACTGGCATAGTAAATACCAATAATTAATGTCACAGCGACTTGCCACCAACCCAATGATTCACCATTCATTAACTTCTTGTAAGCTGTAGGTGGGGCCTTACGGTATTTATGTCCAACTGCATAATCTAAAAATAAAAGTGGAAGACCGGCAGCAAAAATTGCAACCAGATAAGGGATTAAAAATGCCCCGCCACCATTTTCATATGCGACATAGGGAAAACGCCAAATATTGCCTAAACCTACTGCAGAACCAATAGCTGCAATAATAAAACCTGATCTGGCGCTCCAATTTTCACGTGAAGCTGTCATATAGTACCTAATCCGTAAATGGGTACACGCTTACTGCTATTGTTGATGTTATCTTGCAAGTAATTGCATACCATTAAAATTTTGTTGTTTGAATCAGAAACGGCCTTTTGAGCATTTTTTTCGAATTACAAACCACCCCTTATTTAATATTCTTGGTTAAAGAAAGATGAAATAAAGGATGTTTAATGAATCAACAATAGCGCTTTTAATCAGATTTTTCTGTAATTAATTCAGGAAAAAACTGTGTTTCATCATTTTTTTATTCTTATTGATTAATTTTTAACTCAATATGTTTATTTTTAAATCACAGCGTTAATCAAAACTAAATAATTTAAAAGGAGCGTTATGCTCCTTTTAACATAAATAATAATTTATCCTTGTTTAATCACAAGCAATCGTTCTTCTTGCATATCTCGAATTGCTGATTGAATCCCTTCTCGACCTAGACCTGAATCTTTAACACCACCATAAGGCATGTTATCCACACGGAATGATGGAATATCATTAATGATGACACCACCTACATGTAAATGATTCCACGCATACATCATTTTATTCAGACTTTGTGTATAAACGCCAGCTTGTAGACCAAATCGACTTTGATTAATTGTAGCAATGCCTTTTTCAAAATCTTTATACTTCTCTAGAATGGCTACTGGCCCAAAAGCTTCATCTTTATAAATTTCTAAAGACGTATCAACATTTTCTAGCAATATTGGATCAAATAAAGCCCCTTTTACCTGACCTTCGACTAAAACTTTGGCGCCTTTCTTTACAGCTTTATCGACCCATTTTTTTAGCCTTTTAGCTTCTTCCTCCTTGATCATAGGACCACATAAGGTCAAGTCTGATTTTGGATCGCTCGCTTTGATTTTTTTAATTTTGGAAATTAATTTCTTCTTTAAATCAGTATAAATATTTTCATGAACCAAAATTCTTTGAACACTAATACAAACTTGACCTGCGTGGTTATATGCTCCCCCAATGAGACGATCAATTAACGCATCAGATAGTTCAGTATCAGGCTCAATTAAAACAGCAGCATTGCCACCAAGCTCTAAGGTGACTTTTTTTCGACCAGCACGTGCTTTCATATCCCAACCGACTTCATCTGATCCAGTAAAACTGAGTAATTTGAATCGGTCATCGGTTACCAAGATATCTGCCTGTTCGCGAGGGCAAGGTAAAACTGAAAATGCACCTTGAGGTAAATCAGTTTCAGCCAACACTTCTGCAATTTTTAGAGCAGAAACTGGTGTAAGTGACGCAGGTTTCAGTACGAAAGGACACCCTGCTGCAATTGCAGGTGCAATTTTATGAGCAGTTAAATTAAGTGGAAAATTAAAAGGACTAATTAATGATATAGCACCAATCGGAACATGTTTAATCATACCTGTATAACCCTGTGCAGCAGCTGTTACAGCCAATGGTATTAAACGCCCATCGTCCATTTGTGTAACCGCATCAGCAGCGATTTGAAAGGTATTTATAAGACGCTCAACTTCAGCCTGAGCTGCTTTTAATGGCTTTCCACCCTCTGCAATCAAAATTGCAGTTAATTCCTCTCTCATTTCGCCAAAGCGTTTGACACAATGTAATAAAATCTTTTGCTTTTGAAATGGTTCTAATTGTGCCATTGCCTGTTCTGCATCAATTGCAGATTGGATTGCTTTTTCTAAAGTATTTGCATCTGCTAAGGCGACTCGAGCAAATATTTTTTGGCTAAATTTATCTTTTACTTCAAGCCATTGACCTGTTTGGGATGCTTTAGAGGCAACATAAAGAGAATAATCACACTCAATTTTTTTTTCTGAATTGGTCATCACGTATCCTTAAATATATTCGGATTTAAAACTTTTAAATTCACTATATCATGACCTCTCAAGCAACTTCTGTTCATGAGTAATTAAGTAATATATTTTTCACTCTTACTTTTTATTATGTAAATGCCTCTATTGCATCTCGCATGCATTTTAGTCACTCATTACTGAAAGCATTAAAATACAACCACGACCAATTGATTAGGCGATCATTTTTCTATGTACACAGGTGTACCAATAGAAACTAATCATACTTTATGAATTTGAGCATCAGATGGATAAGAGCGGTTGCTATAACTGTCCAAGACATAAAATTTATCGTCTATATGATTATTTTTTTCAATTTTAAGATTAAAAATGTATTTAAAGGATATTTTTCAGTACCACCATCCATTTCCCTTTACATTTATATCTTTAATTCTTTCTTTTCATATAAAAAAACACCCCCTTCTATTGAAGGGGGTGTTTAGAATAATGAGCTGGCGATGACTTACTCTCACATGGGTAACCCCACACTACCATCAGCGCTAAGAGGTTTCACTTCTGAG
>NZ_VPDP01000024.1:0-24104 GCF_013417635.1 Acinetobacter sp. YH12239
TTTCTTCACCATAGCCTAAGCCACCGATGGTGGTCGCTTCGCCCCAACCAATGAAACCATCCGAAGTTTCGATTTTAATGAGGACTAAGGTTTGAGTTTGCATCGTTGCGACCGCCATCTTGTGTGGGCGAATCGTTGGGATTTCAACGAGCAAGGTTTCAATATTTTTGTACATGCAGCAATATATTCCATTAATATATGATACATACCTTATTTGAAATAAAGTGTTGAAAATAGGGGTTAAGTAGTATATTAAAATACTAAAAAAGTATGGATTGAGGAAATTTCAATGGAATTGAGAACATTAAAGTATTTTGCCACGGTGGTTGAAGAAAAAAGCATTACAAAAGCTGCTGAAAAGTTATGTATCGCACAACCACCACTTACACGACAAATCAAAAACTTAGAGTCAGAGTTAGGTGTCGTATTATTTGAAAGAGGCATGAGACCGATTAAAACAACTGAAGTTGGAGAATTTTTTTACCAATATGCTGTACAGATACTGACCTTAACAGCACATGCTAAATCGATGGTAAATCGATATAAAGTGACAGATACAACGGTACGAATTGGATATGTTGGTTCGCTTTTTTATTGGAAATTACCTGAGATCATTGATTATTTAAGAAAGCATATTGCAAATGTAAAAGTTGAATTAGTGGAATGCGGAACCAGGGACCAGGTAGAGGCTTTGAAATTGGGAAAAATTGATATTGGGTTTGGTCGATTAGGAATTAGTGATCCTTCAATAAAAAGAATAGTGATCGAAAGAGAGCAACTTTTTTTAGCAGTGCACAAAGATCATACATTAGTGACCCAAAATGTTAAGGAAGTACATTTATCACAATTGGTCAACGAACATATTTATATATATCCAAATACTCCTAAACCAAACTTCTCAACTTTTGTTCAGGGAATATTCTCTGAACTTGACTTAATTCCCCAAAATCTGATCGAGACGAGAGAAATCCATATGGCATTGGGGATGGTGTCATCTGGTGAGGGGGGGTGTATTATTCCAAAGAGTGCATGCTCTATAGGTATGAAAAATTTGAAATTTATACCAATTTTAGATAATGAGGCTGAAAGTCCAATTACAGTTGCTTATAGAAGTATCGATAATAATGAATACATCAAACAAATATTAGATTATTTAGACGAATTGAAGAGCATGAACTAATTTTTTTAGATTAGATTAATATAAAATATCTATTTATATGTAATATTTAATGGAAAAATAAATAGAATAATAGTGTTAAAAATGATATTTATTTTATAAATCAGCATAAATTGGCATGGATTTGTCATAGGGATAGCGCTGATCTATAAAATATTTAGGATGATTTCGATGGAAAAAATTTCCGATTTAAAGAGCAATGATGCAAAAAAAAGGGATATTTATGCTTGGTATGTTGTAATACTTTGCATGGTTGCATATATATTTTCTTTTATCGATCGTCAAATTTTGGCTTTGATGATTGAACCGATAAAAGCAGATTTGAATTTAACAGACACGCAATTCAGTCTACTCCATGGACTAGCTTTTTCTTTATTTTATGCATTCATGGGTCTGCCGCTGGCTTATATCGCAGATCGATTCTCAAGACCAAAATTAATTGCTGCCGGGATTGTATTTTGGAGCATTGCAACAGCTTTATGTGGTTTAAGTAAGAACTTTATCCAGTTGTTTTTGAGCAGAATGGGAGTAGGAATTGGTGAAGCAGCTTTGTCACCTGCAGCCTATTCAATGTTTAGTGATATGTTTGCAAAAGATAAATTGGGTCGAGCTGTCGCTATTTATTCGATTGGTTCTTTTGTTGGTGGGGGAATCGCATTCTTAGTAGGTGGTTTTGTCATTGGATTACTCAAGGACATGTCTCTTATCGCTGTACCCTTATTTGGAATGTTAAAGGCATGGCAAGTGGCGTTTATTTTAGTAGGTTTACCAGGAGTCATTATTGGCATATTGGTACTTTTAACTGTTAAAGATCCTAAGCGTAAAGGGCAAATGGTCGATGCGCAGGGGAACGTGGTAAAAGTAAAGCTTAGTGATACTTTTAAATTTTTGAAAAAGCATAAAAAAACATTTACATGTCATTATTTAGGATTTACTTTTTATGCCATGGCATTGTTTTGCTTAATTAGCTGGACACCTGCATTTTACATACGACATTATAATATGACAGCTACTGAAGTGGGCTATATGTTGGGTGCCGTGTTACTGATTTCAAATACTTTAGGTGTATTTGCGGCTGGTTGGATGAATGATTATTTTATTCAAAAAGGCAGAAAAGATTCGCCTATGTTTGTGGGTGTGATTGGAATCGTAGGTCTGATTATTCCAATGATTTTGTTTTCACAAGTTAATGAATTATGGCTATCAGTTACATTGTTGGTTGTTGCAATGTTTTTCGCTTCTTTCCCAATGCCGATCTCAACAACAGCAATGCAAATGCTTTCGCCAAATCAATTACGTGCCCAAATCTCATCTATCTTTTTACTCATCAGTAATTTGATTGCTTTAGGTATTGGTACCACATTAGTGGCTTTAATTACGGATCGTATTTTTGAAAATCCTTTAATGGTCGGTTCATCGATATCTATCGTTGGTGCAATATCATGCGTATTGTGCTTTGTATTATTGAAAGTGGGTTGTAAAGCCTTCGAAAATAGTTTGCAAGTTGAGTCTAAATAAATCATGTCTGAATAAAATAATGAGGGTACACCTATCATGTATTTATCGAATCTGAAACTTTTAAAGAAATTCAACTTATTGTCTTCAAAAGATTATTTTCAGATTAAAGATGTGATAGGACAATACTTGTGCCCTCATCAATTTGAAGTATTGAATGATGAATCTTTAGAAGTAAAATTAAGTGGGTTTTCATTTGGTCAAGTTGCACTATTTGAATTAAGTTACAATGCTCCAGTTCAAATTAGTTTTGGTGCTGAGTGTCAAAGTTATCTGTTTAGATTTAATTTGGAAGGGGAATGTAAAGTCAAATATGATCATTCAACTTATCAACAACGTCCTGGATTACTTACAGTTTCTCATCCTCATTTTGAAAATAGAATTGAACTCCAAGCCAAATGTAGAAATATTATATTAAAAATTGATCATGAGTTGATCAATACTGTTTTATATCGCTTATTGGGATATATACCTCAGAAAAATCTTATTTTCGATAGTGGCATTTCCTATACATCTGAAGAAAGAATTTCAATTTTAGAAACACTGAACTACTTATGCTTTGCATATTCAAATATTGAAAACTGGTGGCAAATTTCTGATAGCTTTAGTTCATATTTGACTGAGTTATTATTGATCAAAATTCCACATAATTTCAGTGAAAGAATCGCAGATAAAAAAAATCAACTCATCCCAAGTTATATCAAAAATGCAGCTCATTTGATTGAGCAACATTATATGGAAGCAATCTCGATTGAGGAAGTTGCAAGGCTTGTAAAAGTCTCGGTAAGAACGCTTCAAAAGGGATTTAATACCTATTTCAACCAAACGCCTCTCAGTTTCATGACATCAATCAAATTGGACCGAGTTCATCAAGAACTTAAACACACTCAGGTTGATCAGCCTATAATTGATATCTTCAATGCTCATGGTGTAAGAAGCTTTGGACACTTTACTCGGCTTTATAAAAAACGTTATGGATGCACGCCTTCAGAAACCGTGAAACAAAACAAATTAATAGAAATAAATTCGTAATTCGAATAGCAGTACCGCTTTTTGACGCGAGCAAAAAGAAGAATCTTTCCTACTATCACAATACACAATAAATATGTAAGGGAAGAAAATGAAAATCACGGTTCTTGGCGGTGGACATGGATGTTATGCATCAGCAGTGGAGATGGCGGAAAAAAATCACGAAGTTAAATTATGGCGAAGAGATCGAGATTCACTAAAAGAATTAGCGAAATATGGTGAGCTTACTGTAAAAGACTTTCGTGGCACTAGAACAGTATCTGTTGGGGATGAACATCAAAAAATCCAACTTGAAACTGATTTATCCAAAGCTATTGAAAACGCTGAATTGATTATTATTCCTTTACCCGCAACAAGCCATGAAGATTTATCGATTGAAATAGCACCCTACTTAACATCTGGTCAAGTCGTATTTTTACCCCCAGGTACTTTTGGAACATACCTATTTGCTCAAGCAATGCTTAAAGTTGGGAATAAGTCTGACGTGGCTTTTGCTGAAACGGGTACGTTGCCATATTTAGTAAGAAAACATAGTCCGAATTCTATCGTGATTAGTGTATATGCGACGCGATTGCCTACTGGGGTCTATCCAGCAAAATTAAAAGATCATGCAGTTAGAATATTAAAGCAAGCTTATGACAGTATCGAGCCTATAGAGGATGCTTTGAGTGGAGCTTTAATGAATGCAGGACCCATTATTCATCCTCCATTAATTATGCTCAATGCTGCACCTTTAGAACACTTTGATGTATGGGATATTCATAATGAAGGTACTCAGCCGTCAGTGAGAAGAGTAACGAGCTTATTAGATCAAGAGCGAATGAATATTCGTGAAGCATTAGGATACTCGAAACAGCATTTCCCACTCGCAGATCACTATAACAAAGAGGGTGAAGGAGATGAGTGGATGTATGGTAGGGGGGCACATGGTAAGTTGACTGACAGTGGCGATTGGCGCGAGAAAATAGATTTACATTCACATCGGTATATGCTCGAAGACACACGATTAGGCCTGTCATTTATTGTATCGGTTGGTAAGTATGTTGGGGTCAAAACACCGACTGCTGAAGGACTTCTGAATATCGCATCAGCAATTACTGGTAGGGATTTGTATAGTGAGGGTCGCACTCTTGAAAATTTAAGGTTATTTGATTTAACACAGCAACAATTAAAACACCTGTTGAACTCCGGAGAGCAATCTGCATGATTAAAAATATTATTATTGTAGGTGCAGGCAGAATGGGTAATGCGATTGCGATCGCATTCGCATATGCAGGAATTGAGATTGCACTTGTAGACGTAAAAGATCGAAACCCAGCAGAAAAAAATGAATTTCTGCAAAAATGGAATGACAGCCTCGACCAAGAGTTGCATCTCTTAGAACATATCGGGATGTTAGTGAATGATCAATATAAAGTATTAAAAGAAAGAATTCATTTCTATTTCAAAGATAATCAAACTATCGATTGGAAAAATTGTGAATTAATTATTGAAGGTGTACCTGAAATAATGACTCATAAACAACACTGTTTTCGGTGGTTGGAACCCTTAATTTCTAAAAACTGTATTGTGGCATCAACGACTTCGACCTTTTTGGTCACTGATATAGCAAAATTAATTTCTCATCCAGAACGTATTGTTAATGCGCATTGGCTTAATCCTGGATATTTAATGCCTTTAGTTGAGCTAAGCCGATCTGAGCATACTGCTGATATAGCAGTAGAAAAACTAAAAACATTACTTGAGGCAATTGGTAAAGTCCCTGTGATTTGTAATGCAGTTGCTGGATACATTGTTCCAAGAATTCAAGCATTGGCAATGAATGAAGCAGCGAGAATGGTTGAAGAAAACGTAGCAAGTGCTGAGGATATTGATAAAGCGATTCGTACAGGTTTTGGTTTGCGTTTTTCAGTGTTAGGTATGCTAGAGTTTATCGATTGGGGGGGAGGAGATATTTTGTATCATGCTTCTGAGTATTTGAGAGAAGAACTTGGTGAGCGTTACAAAGCCCCTGATATTATCAAAAAAAATATGAGGGAAAATAGAAATGGTATTAGAGAACTATCAGGTTTTTACAAATATGAAAGCATGGATATTTATCAATATAAACTAAATGTCATATCAAAATTCGCTGAAAATTTGCGATTTAATAAGCTTATTCCACAATATGAAATTATGAAATAAGCGTTAGTAGGTAAAAAGATTTTAGTCTTTTTACCTATTTGGCATTAAATTGAATATTTTCTTTAATTGTAAATTTAGTGACTCAAGTTCTTGTTCATCAAAAGAATTTAATATACCAGCTAAAGTAACACGATTGATCTGATTAATTTCATCCACAAGACCATATCCTTTTTCAGTGAGCTTCACCATAGAAATCCTTTCATCATGAGGGGATGAGAAAACTTCAACTATACCTTCTTCGACTAATCTATAGATTGCCTTAGTTGCAGTTGTTAATTTGATTGTTGCTAAATTTGCTATTTCAGTGATATTGGCTTCACCGAGAGCATTTGTGCTCAAAATGATTTTTCTTTTTGTATTATCGAGGCCGATTTTTTTTAAAGATTTATCAATCAATTGGGAATACTTACCATTAACTTGAGATATCCAAAAAAATGGGAAATTTTCCAAACTTTTGGGATCGTTATTTGGCAAATAATTTTCAAAATTTTTTAACATGAGCAGCAATTAAACTTAAAAAAATATAATTGATTATACAAGAAAAAAGACAAAGATTATTTTATTTCAAAATAACTTGACAAATACATTAATTTTTCAGATATTGATGTTGAGTATAAAAATACATGGAAAAGTGAATTGAATATTATATCTAGAAGTCTCTCTTTAGGAGATGGAAAAATTCGAGTCGTGGTTAAAGACTCAATTGATATACAAAATGAAGTGACGACACTTGGAACTCAGGCGCGCGTTGAAGCATGCCCTGCAAACTCACACGCTGAAATTATAAAAAATATACTCAACAGTGATTGCAAAATTATTGGAAAAACTCATCTTCATGAACTTGCATTCGGTATAACTGGAGTAAACAAAAACTTCGGAACACCATTAAATGTTAAGTATCCGAAGCTTATTCCTGGAGGTTCTTCCAGTGGTTCGGCTGCAGCTGTTGCGGCGGGTCTAGCAGACTTCAGTATTGGTACAGATACAGGTGGCTCTATTCGTATGCCAGCCGCTTGCTGTGGAGTGTATGGTTTAAAACCTTCATTTGGGCGTGTTAGCCGTGTTGGGGTTTGGCCAAAAGATACCACTTTAGACTGTGTTGGGCCATTCGCATCAGATATCAATAATCTGATTCTTGCTATGCAAATCATTGATCCTACTTTTAAACAAATCCAAATTGATCAACAGCAGATTCAATTAGGAATATTGCGTGTCGAAGCGGAATCTGAAATTTGGCATGTATTAGATGCTGAGTTAACAAAAATTGATTTACCTCAAAAAAATCTAGTCATAAACAATATTGATGAAGCATATCAAGCAGGCATGTCAATCATTAATTATGAAACTTGGGGTGCATATCATGATCTTACTCAAACTGGACTTCTAGCCAATGATGTTCAGCAGCGTTTATTAAAAGCATCTGAAACCACTCAAAAAGATGTTGAAAATGCTGAATTAATCAGAACTGAATTCACAGAGCAGATCAATGATTTACTCAACAATGTTGATGTTTTGATACTGCCGACACTACCTCAATTTCCACCTAAATTAGACGAAGCTGAAAATACTGTTGCTTTCCTCAATTTAACTAAGCTCGTGCGACCATTCAATCTATCGGGCCATCCAGCGCTTACGATTCCATATGAAACATCAAATGGCTTACCTGTTGGTATGCAATTAATTGCTAAGCATGGTGAAGATGAAAAATTGTGTGCTATTGCACAACACATTGTCGATATTACGAAGCATTCACAAGGAGGTGGCAAATGAGCAATTTAGCCAAAGATCAAACAGAGAGCTTGATTGATCTTGAAGAATTATGTCAAGAGATTAGACAGCGAGCGTGTTCAGGTGAATTTGACGAACAAGCATATGTGAGTCAAGACATTATTCAAAAACTGAAATCAATTGGGGTATATCGTGCTTTAGTTCCTAAACGTTTCGGTGGTGATGAGGTTTCACCGCGTACGTTTTGTGAACTTATTGAAAGGCTCTCTAAAGCAGATGGATCAGTAGGTTGGGTTGCAAGTTTTGGTATGAGCCCAGCTTATCTTGGGAGTTTACCTGAAGAGACACTTTCTGAACTTTATAAAAAAGGTCCAGATATCGTTTTTGCTGGTGGAATTTTTCCACCGCAAGCTGCTCAAGTGACTGATGAGGGTTTAGTTGTAAAAGGCCGTTGGAAATTCTCAAGTGGTTGTAAAGGTGCAGATATCGTTGGTGTAGGCATTGCCCCGATCAAAGATAATGAATCTCATGGTTTACCACGTATGGCTGTTTTACCAGCGCATAAAGCTAAAATTGAAATGACGTGGGATACAGTAGGTTTAAAAGGCACAGGTAGTCACGATCTCATTGTCGATAATGTACTAGTACCTGAGCACTGGACTTTTGTTCGGGGTGAGCCATCTAAACTCAGCGAACCATTTTTCAAATATCCATCTCTCTCTTTGGCGACACAAGTTCTCACTGTAGTCGGAATCGGCGTAGCCTCGGCGTCATTGGAAGAATTTAGAAAATTAGCTCCAGGTAAGTCGTCGATTACTGGAGGTGCAGAAATTGCTAATCGACCTATCACTCAGTACGAATTTGCGAAAGCTGAAGCTGAGTTCCTAGCTGCAAGAACATGGTTCTACAACACCATGGATATTGTATGGGAAGAAGTACTCAACGGACGAAAACCTGAACCACATTTAATTAGTGATATGCGTCTATCTTGTACACATGCGGCAAGAGTCTGTGCAAAGGTCACCCGCAAAATGCAAATGTTAGCTGGCATGACTGCCATTTATACCAACCATCCATTTAGTCGCTTTGTGAATGACACGAATGTCGTTACACAGCATGCATTTATGGGTGATGCAACTTTACAAAATGCTGGTGCGATGAGCTTTGGGCTTAATCCGACACCTGGATATTTATAAATGACCGAAAAGAAGGAAATCGAAATGGAAGCTAAAAAATCATTACGCGTATTGTTCTGTATGGGGATTAACCAAAACTTCTTTGATGCAGAGCCAGCAGAAGCAAAAGCAGTATGGGCAGCATTTGGTGAAATGTGGAATGGTATCCATGATTTACCTGGCGTTCATGTATACGGCAACTTAGATGATGATCAAAGCATGGTAGGTGCAAGTACGGGTTGGCCTTGGACAACCTATTTATTGGCTGATGTACCTGATATTGAAACAGTTCATGCTGCATGTAATTTATTCCGTACGACTGTGGTCGGAGAAGGTCCATATAAACTTTGGAAGTATTGCAAAGTTGAAGCAAGAGTTGGTCGTGAATTAATTATTCAACGATAAGGATATCGATATGGTCGACTCTAATGAACTCAAAAGCATTCTTCAACGTCTTCAACAGTTGGAAGCGCAGAATCAAATTCGTAATTGCCTAAATCGCTATATGGAAATTTGTGATGAACTTAATCAAAACACAAATTTAGAAGCGCTGATGGATTTATTTGATCTTGAGTGTATTTGGGAGGGAGTGGGCAAAAAATACGCCCAATCATTTGGTCGGCTTGAGTCTTGGCAGGCGGTATATGACATGTTTAAAACATACACGCTGAAGGACTCGCATTTTGTTATGAATGCACACTTTGTGAATTCTGAACAAATTTATATTGATGGTGATGTGGCTGTTGGGCACTGGTTGATGTTGCAAACATCTACTTTCAAAACGGGTGCAAGCCACTTGAATGCAGCCAAACTGACAATCCGTTTTAAGCAACAAAATAATGGCATTTGGAAAATCAAACATTTCCAAACAGAAAATATTTTCAGTCGACCAGTAACGCATTGGACCAGTGATGATGAGTTACCAGTACCGCAATCAAATTTAGTCGGTTGAGTTGCATAAGCAGTTATAAGGGAATACATGATGAATAGTGCAATACCAGTTCAAAATATTGAAATTGATTACAATGAATTAGTTCAAAGTGACCGAGTGCATACCTCTTTATATAAAGATGCACAAATCTTTGAAGATGAAATGGAAAAAATTTTCTACAGCACTTGGGTTTGGGTTGCTCATGCAAGTGAAATTCCAGATGCTGGTAGTTATAAAACGATTAATATTGGTAAACAACCTGTAGTTGCTGTACGAGATCGTAAGAAAAAAGTCCACGTTTTACTCAACCGCTGTCGCCATCGTGCTGCTACAGTTTGTGAGCATAAAAAAGGCAAAACAAATAGCTTTGTATGTCCATATCATGGTTGGAGTTACGCTTTAGATGGTACATTGCGTGGTGTTCCTTCACCTGAAAGTTATGGCGAATGTTTAGATAAATCTGAATTTCCACTGATCAGCCTACGTGTAGAAGAATATAACGGCATGATCTTTGCGACCTTCAAAGACGATATCGAGCCATTAGAAGACTTTTTAGGTGCCGCGAAAAAGTGGATTGATCTATTCATGAAGCAAGGCGCAGGTTATCCAGTCAAAGTATTAGGTGAACATCGTTTTACATTCCCAGGTAACTGGAAAATTCAGTTGGAAAATACAACTGACGCGTATCATTTCCCCTTAGTTCATAAATCATTCTTAAGTTCTGTGGACGAAAAAACAGAAGAGCTTTTCAACTTTGAAAACCAACCAGGCTATGTTGAAGATCTAGGAAATGGTCACAGCGTGATGGTGATGATTCCAGAACTGGTAGATCTTGATGAAGAGTTGATGGAGCGACCAATTCAAGAGCGTTTTGAAGAACTTGCCCAAGCGCTACGTGAAGAAGGTCATGAGGAACTTGAAGTTCGTCGAATTTGCCGTGCTGTCGGTGGTTCGGGCTTTAACTTAAATATTTTCCCTAACATTGCATGTTCTATGGCGTTCTTCCGTGTAATGCAACCATTAGCGGTAGATAAAACTGAAATTCACCACTCAGTGATTACGATGGATGGTGGACCACAAATTGCCAACCAATATCGCCTACGTCTACATGAACATTTCCAAGGTCCTTTCGGTTTTGGTACGCCAGATGATGCGGAAGCTTGGGAGCGTGTACAGCATGGTGCAAATGCGGGCAATGATCTTTGGATCATGTTGAACCGTGGTTTACCAGGAGAAGTCAAAACTGAAGATGGTCTGAAGAGTGACGTGAGTGCTGAAACAGGCATGCGTGGCGCTTACCAACAATGGAAAAAGTTGATGACGGCTTAAGGGGAAGAGCATGAAAATTAATTTAAATCTTTTGAACGAAGTAACAGCATTCATTTGGGCTGAAGCTGACATGTTAGATCATTCAGAGTATCAAGCATGGTTAAGTTTATGGAATGAAAATGGCAAATACATCATTCCAATTGACCCATCATTGACAGATTACGAAAACCATTTGAACTATGCATATGACAATCACCACATGCGTCAATTACGTGTAGAGCGTTTAGAAAATGGTGAAGCAATCTCGACAGCTCCTAAGGCCAATACTGTTCGAAGCTTGTCACGTGTGCGAATTATTGAAGAAACTGATCACAAGATAATTTTACGCTGCGCACAAAATTTAAGAGAGTTCCGAAAAGAGAATTTGCGTCATTACACTGCTGATGTGATTTATGAGCTAGTACGTCAAGAGAATGGCGAACTCAAAATAGACCGTAAAATTATCAATCTAGTCAATTCGACAGATACCTTAGCTGGTATCAGTTACATTCTATAGGAGGTGACCATGTCACATGTTGTTTTGGTTACTGGTGCTGCCTCTGGTTTAGGTAATGTGATTGCTGAATATTTTGCTAAACAAGGGCATCAAGTTATTTTAACTGCAAGTACCTTAGAAAAAGCGGAAAGCGCTAAAGCTGCTAGTCAATATCCATCGCAGATGTATCCCTTAAAACTGGATATATCAGTAGAGCAGGACTTTAGAGATGCAGTGAGTTGGATTGAAACTCATTTCAACAAGTTGGATGTTTTAATCAATAACGCCACAGTAACTAAAGCAACTCCTGTCCTTGAAATCACTGCGAGTGATTTTGATTGGGTGACACAAGTCAACCAACGAGGAACCTTTCAGTCATGTCAAATTATTGGTCAATATATGGCATCTAAAGGCTTTGGTCGAATTATCAACATGGCTTCGTTGGCTGGTCAGAATGGTGGTACTGCAACAGGAGCACATTATGCAGCGTCAAAAGGTGCAATCGTAACTTTGACTAAAATTTTTGCAAAAGAATTTGCCGCTAAAGGTGTGACGGTAAATGCCGTAGCACCAGGACCAATGGAGTCTCCAATAGTACACAGCGTTGTTTCAGATGAAAAAATGGAAGCGTTTATCAATAATATTCCTGTTAAGGCTTTAGGCAGTATGAGTTTTATTGCTGAAACTTGTGCTTTGTTAGCATCCCCACAAGCAGCTTTTGTGACAGGAGCAACATGGGATATTAACGGAGGACTATTTATGCGCTAAGCATTTGCTTAGTCATAAAGGGGAACACTATGAACGAAAAATACTCCGTAATAGTAAATAAAAGATTAGTAGAAGCGGAAAATGTTGTTGTCTTAGATTTAATTTCAGCAACTGAGTCTCCATTACCTGAAATCGAAGCTGGATCACATATCGATCTATTCCTGCCTAATGGGCTAATCCGTCAGTATTCTCTATGTCAAGATCCTAGTTTAAAAGGTGTTTTTCGATTAGGGATCTTAAAAGACGAAGCATCAAGAGGGGGATCACTGTCGGCGTTTAATGACATCTCTGAAGGGATGCAACTACAAGTCAGCCATCCTAAAAATTTGTTCCCATTGTTAGATGCATCTCACAGTGTTTTAGTTGGTGGTGGTATTGGGATTACACCGTTAATTACCATGGCTTATGATTTATTGAATAACAATAAGTCATTTGAATTGCATTATTGTGCAGCTTCCAAACAAACTGCTGCATTTGTAGATGAAATCAAGCAAGGTCCCTTAGCGAGTTATACAACTTTCCATTTTAAAGATGATGGTGCAAATCATCGTGAATTTTTTGATCACGCAATGAAAGATATTGCCAAAGATTCACATTTATATACCTGTGGTCCTAATGGATTTATGGATTGGATTATTAATCTTGCTGAGTCTAAGGGTTTTAGTTCCGATCAATTACATAAAGAATATTTTCAGGTAGATATTGATTTAGGTGGCGCTAGTTTTGAAGTTGTTGCACAACAAAGTGGTAAAACGATTCAAGTAGCTCCAGAGGAAACTATTCTGCAAGCTTTAGCGCGAGAAGGGATTAAAGTCGAGTTATCGTGCGAACAGGGCGTTTGTGGAACGTGTATGTGTGATGTGCTTGAAGGCGAACCCGATCATCGAGACGTTTACTTTACTGACGAAGAAAAAGAAAGTAATGAGCAGATTTTAGTGTGTTGTTCTCGATCAAAAACACCGAGATTAGTTTTAGATATTTAATAGTTGAATTGCCATCATGGAAGGTCATTTTGGGGTTCAGGAGAAGGGAATGAATAGTTATCAAAAATCGGAAGAGCGAGCTCAAGCTATTGATCCGATGAAATTCAGAAGAGCACTCGGTAATTTTGCTACTGGGGTTACCATTATTACAGCGCAAAATGCGCAAGGTGAAAAAGTTGGCGTAACTGCTAATAGCTTTAACTCAGTTTCTTTAGATCCACCTTTAATCTTGTGGAGTATTGATAAAAAATCGACCAGTTTTGACGTTTTTAAAAATGCTAGTCATTTTGCAGTCAATATTTTATCTGGATCTCAAATTGAGTTATCGAACAAATTTGCTAAACGTAATATCGATAAATTTGAAGGTGCAAACTACCGTTTAGGTGTAGGTGATGCTCCAGTTCTTGAAAATTGCTCTGCTGTATTTGAATGTGAATTATTTCAAATTGTAGAGGGTGGGGATCATTGGATTATTATTGGAAAGGTGGTTAATTTTCAAGATGAAGGTCGTAGTCCATTAGTTTATCACCAAGGTGCGTACTCTGCAGTAACACCGCATCCAATGCTAAGAATTAAAGACTCGAATCCAGTCCAAACTGATGAGTTAGGTCAATTATATCAAGGTAATTTATATAATAATGTTGCCTATTTGATGAGTCGTGCATTCAAGTTTTATCAAAATGACTACATCCCAAAGCAACTGGTTACAGGCTTTAGAACGAGTGAAGCTCGAATGCTTCTAGTGTTAGGTAGTGGTGCAAGTTCTTGTAAAGATGATTTGCCACGTGATATTGCAATGCCTATACGAGAAATTGAAAGAGCGGCAGAAATTCTAAAAAAAGATGAGCTTCTTGTAGAAACTGATGAATTCTACCAATTGACAGATAAAGGTAAAAAAACTGCACATTATTTATTTGATATAGCTGATGAGCATCAAAATGAAGTATTTGAAAAATACAGCGATCAAGAAAAGAATACCTTTATCACCATTCTAAAAGATATTGCGGGTATTCATTAAACCTAATTGGGCTAAATGTTAGATCATTTGGCCTTTTTTTCAATCTATGAAGATTTAAAAGGGATTTAATTATTAATTAAGGTATATAAATATACTTAAAAGAAAATTGAATTTTCTATGGAATTGGAAAAGAATTGAATTGATTATATGAAATTTTCATAAAAATCATCAGAAAAATATAAACACGGATACGTTGTAAAAAAAGCAGTAAAAACAAAGGAGAAGTTGAGTGAAAAAGCTACCTACGTTGGCATTATTAGCAATATGTTGTAATACGGCAGTATATGCAGATTTAGTTAAAGATAGTCAAACGACAATAAACTTAAGAAATTTTTTTATTGATCGAAATAACACAACACAGCCTGATGTTGGTAGTTGGTCACAAGCATTAGGTCTAAAGTTTAGTTCAGGTTATACTAATACACCCGTTCAGGTGGGTTTTGACGTGACTTCAAGTTACGCACTAAGATTATCAAATCATAATGCTGAAAGGTCTGATTCGATCTTACCATTTGATCCCATAAAAAATGAGCAAGAACGTAGTTATAATAAATTTGGTGCAACCTTAAAGCTGAAATATAAAGATTCTGAGCTATTAGTTGGGGAACTTTCGCCAAGAACACCTGTTGCATTTATTGATGATTCACGTCAGTTGGTGACAACATATGCTGGTGCGGCATTTGAAACGAAAGCGATTCAAAATTTAAAATTTTCAGCTGGAAGAATCACTCATATTAACGCGCGTAATGATGATGAGTTTGAAAAACTAAGCTTGTTTGCACCAGGTAAAGCAAGAATAGAAAGTAATGGTTTAAGTTATGTTGGTTTAGACTATAATTTTAGCCCTAAAATTTCAGGCTCTTACTGGTTTGGTCAGCTCGAAGATATTTATAACCAACATTATTTAAATGCAGCATATAACACTCAAATTGGCGATTCTAAAATCAAATTAGATGCACGTTATTTCCATAACAGTGAAGCTGGTGACAAATACTATGGAAACATAGATAGCAAAACATTTGGCGTTCAGGCCATCATTCAAAATGGCTCACATAGTTTTACTGCAGGTGTTCAAAAAAATTCCGGGGATACCAATTTTCCAACATTTGATGGATTCGCTCCTCAACCTTTCCTACATACTTGGTCAACTTTAGGTTTCATCAAACCTGAAGAACTTACTTATCATGCACTTTATTCTTATGACTTTAAAAATGTTGGTTTGCCGGGTTTAAGAACGACTTTGCGTTATTTATATGGCACGAACATAGAGCGCAATGGCCTACCAGATAATAAAGAGACTGAAGCTAATTTCATTGTCGGCTATACCGTTCCAGAAGGATCTTTTAAAGGGTTGGGTATAGAATGGAGGTATATCGACACGACTACTAAATATGGTGCAGGAACAACCAATGGTAATGATTTTGTTGAAAATCGAATCATCACTACATATAGCTATAAATTCTAATTACATACACAGTTAATGGACAAACTGGAGATTATATGATGTTTAAAAAATTATTATTATCAACGAGCTTAATCGCCATAGCCACTTATGCTCAAGCTGATATCACGATTGGAGTTGTGACATCATCATCTGGACCTGTAGCAATGGTAGGTATACCACAAAAAAATACAATTGCGTTATTACCTAAAAAAATTGGTAATGAAAATGTTCGATATATTTCTCTTGATGATGCGAGTGATCCTACAGCATCTGTCAAAGCTGTCGAAAAACTGATTAAAGAAAACAAAGTTGATGCAATTATTGGTCCTTCTGGTTCACCAAATGCTTCTGCAGTGATAGGGACAATTGCTAAAGCGAAAGTACCTCTTCTTGCACCGGTTGGAACTTCTACGATAGTCATGCCAATGAATGACCAAAAAAAATGGGTGTTTAAGACCACTCAGAATGATGAAATCATCGCAGAAGCGCTTGTGCAAGATATGGTGAAGCGAAAAATTACAACTCTAGGATTTATCGGTACTGCTGATCCGTATGGAGAAAACTGGGGAAAAGTCTTAGCGAATTTAGCAAAGAAAAATGGGATTAAAATCGTTGCTCAAGAATCATTTCAACGTCAAGACACATCTCTAACAGGTCAAGCGTTAAAACTCATAAGTAAAAAACCACAGGCAATTCTAGTTGCAGCACCAGGCAGTTCAGCAGTTCCTCCACAAACTGCTTTATATGATCGAGGCTATCGAGGGCAAATTTATCAAACGCATGGTGCGGCTTTAGATCAATATTTAAAAATGGGTGGCAAGAAAGTAGAAAATACGATTTTAGCTGCCAGTTTAATGCTTGTTTTAAATGAAGTATCTAATACACATCCTTCTAAGAAAATTGCTACTAAATATATCAATGATTATAAAGCAAAATATAAACAAACACCTGCAACCTTCGGGGCAAATGTGTATGACGCAGGTATTTTGCTTGAAAATGCTGTACCGACTGCTTTGAAAAAAGCAAAGCCTGGCACGGTGCAATTCCGTGAAGCTCTGCGTGATGCATTGGAATCTACAAAAGAAGTCGCAGGAACTCAAGGCGTGTATAACATGAGCCCATCTGATCATAGTGGATTTGACAAGCGTGGGCGTGAAATGATCATTGTTAAAAATGGTCAGTGGAAACTACTGAAGTAAATTTAGCTTTTCATCATAAATGAACTCAGAGCGATATGCATATGTCGCTCTAGGTAAATTCATCCTCAAAAAAGGGTAGGAAGATGTTATGGATTTAAATATCGCGTTAATTTTGGGGCAGGATGGTATTACCAGTGGTGCTATTTATGCATTATTAGCGCTTTGTATCATTTTAGTTTTTACTGTCACTCGGATATTACTCATTCCATTGGGTGAATTTGCTGTATTTGGTGCACTAACTTTGGCATCCATACAAGCAGGTATTCCAAGCTTAATAGTTTGGTTAGTCGTTGCCTTTTTTATTGTCAATACAAGTCTGGATTTATACGCTAAATTTTTTAAAAATCAGATATTTAATATCAAAATTTTTATTGCATCACTAATTTATATTTCTTTGATCGTTATCGCGATGTACACACTACCTTTAGCGACGCTTCCAATGCCAATTCAAGTTTTATTGACTTTGGCTGTGATTACACCGCTTGGTCCTCAAATGTATCGCACTTTTTTTCAACCTTTAGTGGCAGCCAAACCTTTAGTTTTATTGATCGTGTCGATAGCGGTTCATGTGGCATTAGTCGGTTTAGGACTCGTGATATTCGGTCCAAATGGTGCTCAAACACAACCGTTTAGTGACAAAAGCTTTGAAATTGGGACTCTTGTTTTAAGCAGTCAAACTTTGATCATTATCGTTTCATTCTTTGTGATGATTTTAGTGCTTTGGTATTTCTTTGAAAAAACACTCTATGGTAAGGCTTTGCATGCAACCGCTGTCAATCGAGTCGGTGCACAGCTCATGGGTATTTCTCCAATCTTTGCGGGCAAACTGACTTTTGTTTTAGCTACATTTATCGGAACGTTATCAGGCATTTTAATTGCACCGATCACAACCCTGTATTACGACTCAGGATTTATTTTAAGTCTGAAGGGATTTGTAGGGGCAATCATTGGAGGACTAATCAGCTTCCCAGTCGCAGCAATTGGTGCCGTGATTGTTGGTGTTATTGAGTCTTTCTCCATGTTTTGGGCAAGTGATTACAAAGAAATCATCGTCTTTACATTAATTATTCCTTTCTTACTTTGGAAATCACTCACAACTCGTCATGTTGAGGAGGATGAAGAATGAAATCAAAAACTTATTTCTTAATATTTGCGCTAATTGTATTCATCAGCCCATTTTTTTTACCGACATATCAAGTCACGTTATTGAACTATATTGGTCTAAATGCATTAGCCGTGTTAGGTCTTGTATTGGTGACAGGCGTTGGAGGCATGACTACATTTGGTCAAGCAGCCTTAGTTGGAATTGGCGCATACGCAACTGCTTACTTAACTGTGACTGAACAATTACCAAGTTTCCTCGCATGGACAGGTGGCAATCCTTGGTTTGGACTTCTGCTCGGAATAGTTATCACAGTCGCATCTGCGATTTTGGTGGGTGGCTTAACCCTTAAACTTTCAGGGCATTATCTCCCTTTAGGTACGATCGCTTGGGGCATTTCACTTTATTATTTCTTTTCCACCATTGAAACTTTAGGTGGGCATTCTGGAATCTCGAATATTCCCTCTATTTCTATCGCAGGATTTGCCTTTGATAATGGCAATAAAATGTTCTACCTCATTTGGCTCATTGTATTTATTGCCATTATTTTGACAAAAAATCTTTTAAATTCTCGAGAAGGTCGAGCAATCCGCGCTTTGAAAGGTGGACAAGTAATGGCTGAGTCTATGGGAGTAAATACGTTTAGAGCAAAAATGATCATCTTTGTGATTGCTGCAATTTTTGCATCAATTTCAGGGTGGCTCTATGCACACACGCAAACTTTTATTAACCCGACACCTTTTGGACTCCAAATGGGTATCGACTACTTGTTTATGGCGTTGTTAGGTGGTGTCGGTAGTATTTGGGGGGCAATATTAGGTGCAGGCATATTCACCATGGTACGCCAATGGTTGCAAGATGCTTTGCCTATTATTTTTGGCGGACAAGGTCACTATGAAACAATTGTATTTGGATTAATCATTGTTGTATTGATGCAAAAAGCACCATCAGGGATTTGGTCATTTATTACTAAGTTGATTCCAAATAAATTTAAGCCTGTAGATTTATATCCTTCAATCCACCCCATTCCTCAAATGGACAAAGCAGAAAATCAAATTAACAAGGGTGAATTGATATTAGATGCGAAGAACATCACGAAAAAATTTGGGGGCTTAGTTGCGAACAATGAAATGAACCTGAAAATTCACGCTGGTGAGGTTCTCGCCTTAATTGGTCCGAATGGTGCTGGTAAAAGTACCATGTTCAATCAAATATCAGGTGTAGATGTTCCAACAAGCGGTGAAGTTTTATTTAAAGGTAAAAAAATAAATGGCATACCATCCAGAGAAATTGCCAAATTAGGATTAAGTCGCACATTCCAACACGTAAAAATCTTGCCTGAAATGACAGTATTAGAAAATACAGCCATAGGTGCTCATTTGCGCGGAGAAAAAAGTGTCATCTCATCCATGTTACTTCTTGATCGAGTTGAAGAAAATGAACTTCTCAATGAGGCTAAATCTCAACTAGAACGTGTAGGGCTTGGAGAGTATTTGTATGTCGAAGCTGGCAGTTTAGCACTCGGGCAGCAACGTATTTTAGAAATTGCACGTGCTTTATGTGCGAACCCAAGCTTATTACTACTTGATGAGCCCGCAGCAGGATTAAGATTTAAAGAGAAACAAGCCTTAGCTGAACTTCTATCTAAATTACGTGCTGAAGGTATGGCAATTCTCTTGGTCGAGCATGATATGGACTTTGTCATGAATCTCGCAGACCGAATTGTGGTCATGGAGTTCGGTCAAAAAATTGCTGAAGGATTACCAGAAGAAATTCAAAAAAATGAAGCTGTATTGGAAGCTTATTTAGGAGGTGCTGCATGATCACAATGCTTGGAAATCAAGAGGGCACGCCTCTGCTAGAAGTAAATAATTTGAGTGTTGCTTACGGAAAAGTCGAAGCGCTTTCAAATTTTAATATGCGTGTTAATCAAGGCCAAATTGTTTCTGTTGTTGGTCCAAATGGTGCGGGTAAAACAACTTTATTGTCTGCAATTATGGGGGTGCTGGGTTCTAAAGGAAACGTCGATTTCGATGGGCATGTGGAGCAATGTCCACAGGTTGAGCAAATGGTCATTCGTGGGCTTGGATTAGTGCCTGAAAAACGAGAGTTATTTGGAACAATGTCTATCGAAGACAATCTTATGCTTGGCGCTTTTCAACGCTATCGCCAAAGAGATAAAGAGATTTTCAGCACTTTAGATGAAGTGTATGACATTTTTCCTCGTTTGAAAGAAAGGCGATCACAGCAAGCAGGGACACTTTCAGGTGGTGAAAGACAAATGCTTGCAGTAGGTCGTGCACTCATGGCTAAACCTAAATTGTTGATGCTTGATGAGCCGAGTTTGGGATTAGCGCCACTCATCACCCGAGAAATTTTTAAGGTGATTGACCAATTAAGAGGACATGGCGTGTCTATCTTGTTAGTTGAGCAGAATGCTAGAGCTGCTTTAAAACTTGCAGATTATGCTTATGTCTTAGAAATGGGAGAGCTTTCAATGGAAGGAAAGGGCTCTGATTTAGTTGAAGATCCAAGAATCATCGAAAGTTACTTAGGAATTAATAGTAAGCATCAAGACGTATTAGCTATTTAGAACATAACTACTCATACGCTTTTCAGGGATTTGAATGGATGTCAAAAAAAATTTTGGTATATGGTGCTGGAGCCATAGGCTGTGTAGTTGCTGCTAGATTAACGCTAGCAGGACACCAAGTCACTGTTCTAGCGCGAGGGGAAAAAGTCGAAACGCTAAAGCAAAAAGGGATTCACTTAAAAGATGTACTGGGTGAATTCCAAGTACATCCATCTCGAATTGTGGATAGTGAAGCATGCTTTGAAAAACAGGATTTTATATTTATAGCAACCAAGTTTAACGCTTTATATGAAATTTCAACTCAGCTGAAGCGTTATATGCATAGCGCGACAGTCATCGTGCCGTTAATGAATGGAATACCCTTTTGGTATTTTTACGGTTTAGAGAATAACTCTGAACATTCAAGCATAAATTGTTTAGATCAACAGGGCGTTTTAAATGACCATTTTCCATTAGAACATTTAATTGGCGCTGTCGTATTTATTACAGCGCAAAGTGTCAATGGAAATGAGGTCAAATCAGACAATCCGTATTTGTTGATCTTTGGTGAGCCGAGTCATCAAATGACTGAACGATTACATGCGCTTGTTGAATTGTTTGAAAATACAAGTATCGAAGCACGACCCGTAGAGAACATCCGAGATCAAATTTGGACCAAGGTTATGGCTAACTTGAGCTCCAATCCATTATCGGTTGTGGCTGATGCTCCGCTAAGTAAAATTTATTCTGATCACAATTTAACTCGAATTACGAAACAAATTTTACATGAAGTTCGAGCTGTTGCGGCTTGCTATGGCGCTCGTATCAATATCGACCCAAACACATTTTTAAAATTGGGTTCAGAGATGGGGGAAACATATACATCAATGTGGCATGACTACAAAAATCATCGCCCTTTAGAGTTAGCACCCATTGCAGAGGCTGTATTTGAATTGGCAGATGCTTATGAATGTCCGATGCCGACATCCAAACTTATATATGAATTAACGGTTTATTTAAGCAAACAAACCAGAACAAGGAGTAATGAAGATGAAAAGTAATGTATTGAATGTGTCTGAAGCTGAATGGGCGCTCAGAGTTAAATTAGCGAATTGTTATCACCTTATTGATTATTTTGGTTGGACGGAAACAATTTTTAATCATGTCTCAGCGCGCTTACCAGGAGCTGAACACTATTATTTAGTAAATCCTTTCGGCTTGAACTATACGGAAATCACACCCGAAAACTTATTAAAAGTAGATTTAAACGGTAATAAAGTGATTCATTCTGAATATGATGCCAATCCTGCAGGATTTGCTTTACATAGTGCTGTTCATGGTGCTCGTGATGATATTCGATGTTTAATACATACACATACCACACCAATCAGTGCCATTGCACAAAAGAGAGATGGCTTTAAAAATGACAATTTTTATGGTGCGCAGTTATATGGTCGGGTAGGCTATCACGCCTTTGAAGGTATTACTCTATTCGAAGAAGAAAAACAAAGAATGATCAAAAGTTTAGGTGATCATCACATTCTCGTACTTAGAAATCATGGTGTAGCGGTGGGAGAGAATACGATTGAAAAAGCTTTTTTCCTACTCTGGACAGTTCAACGAGCTGCAGAAATACAATGCCAAGCGGACTCAATGCGTGGTGACGATGTTGAATTAGATCATATCGTAAAACAAAAGTGTGCAGACTTAACTCAAATGTTAATTCAGGAAAGTGCTTTCGCAGATAAGTTTTTTAATGCGATGGTTCGAAAAATGCAGGAAAACAAACACTAATTTAGGGATAGATTGCGATGAATACGATATTAAAAGAGAAAATCAGTCATAAGTCGGCATGGGTGGGCAAAGACCTAAAAAATCAGACAGATTGGATTTATTATTTAAGCGAAGAAATGCTTCATGAATTAAGCCAAAATTTGCAATTGATAGAACAACAAGATCTAGAAATTGATCAATTGAATAACACGCATTTAACGATTAATAATTCACAAGTTTTATCTGAATTTAAAAAATATGCCGATGAGCTTGAGAATGGATATGGTTTCTTTCTATTAAAAGGTTTGGATGTCTCTAAATTTAGTGAACGCCAATTGGCGATTATTTACTATTTAATAGGCATGTATATGGGTCAACCCGTTACCCAAAATCCTAAAGGCGATTTATTGGGTAAAGTTGAAAACGTTGGTGTTCTTAACAACAAATCAACGCGAGTTTATGAAACAAACGCATATCTTCCTTACCACACTGACTTATCTGACGTAGTTGGATTGCTATCAATTAGAAAAGCAATGAGTGGAGGATTGAGTAGTCTCGTCAGTGCTGCCACAGTCTACAATAGAATTTTAGAAAATTATCCTGAATATCTAGGTTATTATTATCATCCGACTTATTGTGATCATCTTGGTGACTCAGAACCAACACTCACGCCTATATTTAGCTTTTATGACAATAAATTAAGTTGTCGATACTTAAGAGCATATATTGAACTAGGACATGAGCGAAAAGGAATCCCTTTATCCAGAGTTCAAGTCGATGCGCTTGATATTTTCGATCAGTACATACAAGATCCTGATCTCAGACTAGATATGATGCTTGAACCGGGTGATATGCAGTTCTGTAATAACTATTGTGTAATGCATTCACGATCATCATTTATAGATGATGAAGACATCTCAAAGCGAAGAAAATTATTAAGATTATGGTTAAAAATGCCTAATGCCCGATCTTTAGCCAAGGATTTCCCAGGTAGAAATGGTATTCAAAAAGTAAATCTTTCATAAAAATGCTCAATATTTGACTACAACCTGACTCGGACTTTTAAGGCCGAGTCTTTTTTTGCGATTACTCAAAAGTTGTAAGACTGAATCTGATTTAGAGATGAGTATAAATAATAATTACGCACTCATCTGATTGATCACCTAAACAATATTCTTTTTTTGTTAACGCGCTATATGGTTCGGCATCATATCTTCAAACAATATTCACACTTTGAATGAGTTAAGTTAAATCAGCTTCTGGAAGTGAGTTTTCCTCATTCAGCAGTCCTGAACGCATTTTAGTAAATTTGAGAGTGATTTCTATTCAAGTTGTTGAGGGAGAATAATCTGCTCTTCAAACGAAAAATGTTGAAAGCCTTGACTTGACAGGGGGTACGTCGTTTATCTTTATTTAATCGGGCATCGGACATGGGTAATCATCATAATGCGGCTTTGGCTTGCAAGAAGTAGACGTTGATTATTTTTTCTACCTTTGATTAGTTTAATCATTATTGACTCTCAGTTGAGAAAAAAGAACTCGAACAGATGTTCGAGTTCTTTTTCTAAAATAAACGTAAGCGTCCGCTGAACACACCTTATGAATTCATCCTATAAGCCTTAATTTAGTCCCCACTTAAAAACAAGTGGGGACTAAAATTTATGACTACAAATCACCAGACATCCATCGCATCTCTTGCGAA
>NZ_VPDP01000025.1:0-22787 GCF_013417635.1 Acinetobacter sp. YH12239
TTCTACCATCAATCAATGATAATATATATCGATCAATCAACCAGTAAAAATCCACACAAGTTGTTCTTCATAATCTCTTAATGATCTTTCTAACATCTCGTCAATGCTAGAAGCTGGACTCGAAACATTTAACAACTCAGCAACCTGCTTCGTTCGTTTCCGTGTATCTCGTCGATATGGGGTGCATTCTATAGATTTTTTCTTCCCTTGCAACCCCTTATTTAAACAAAAACTCATGCATGTTTATTTTTTAAGCAAATTTATGTTTTTTACACTAAAAAATACACAAAAACAATTAATTTAATTAAAAAACCCCAATTAAATTGGGTTTTTTGAGATCAAAAAGCTCTAAATCTTACTCTATGTATTTTTGAGTACTATAATATGAAGTAGCTAATTTTCGAATTGTTTTCATTTCTTGATCACCATCTATTGAATTTAAGTAATTTAAGAATGCTTCTGCATAGTCCAATCCAACTTCTATTCGACGCTCACCTGTAATTTTTTTCAATGTATGATAGTAATCAGCACCATCAGCTAAAAAATTGATGGTTACAATTTTATATAACTGATTTAAATCTAATGGCACAAGCTGGTCAGACCCATTTCTGACTTGAATATTTGTAATACGCTTTCCAATAGGCTGCGTCATATCAACTTGCCAAGTTAATCCAGCCGTATACGGATAACTTCCAGTATTTTTTTGTTCAATCACGCCAGAAATGGCATCTTCAAGCGTATCTTTAATTTCTTGACCAGTCATATTCAATTGAACGAGCGTATTTTTGAAAGGTAAGACTTGGTAGATATCTGCTACAGTGATATTTCCTTTCGCCAAATCAACTCTTACTCCACCTGCATTTTGAAATGAAATATCAGCATTAAAATATTCTTTGCCTTGTTTAAGAAATGCTTCGGCAACCATTTGTTGAATATCACCACCATGGGCATCGACATGCGCATTCAAATTACACACATCACCTAAAGATGATCGTGAACGATCAAATTGAGTTCCCGGCACACGTCTTGAACATAAATTATCAACTGCCTGCCCAACAACTTTGACTGCAAATAATTTTTTAGATTGCTTATAGGGCTCTAAGACACTCAAAATATTTTGATCTTCTTTAATAATAGAAAAAGGAGCTCGTTCTTTTTCGAATTGATGTTCTATATATTTTTTTTCTTGATCACTGACTCTTTCATTAATTTGCTTACGTTTAAAATCATCGCCAATTAACACATGCGGTTTACCCACACAACTTTGAACCGCACCATCTGCATTAAATTTTACGTTAAGTTCACCAACCACATAACTGTATTGCCATGCTTGAGCAACACAAACAGATTCGCCATTTTTATTTTTCAATTGTAATGGGTAGGTAGCGACAGGAGACATACCATACTTTTCTAATATATGAGGTCCAATCAATGTGTGAGAGTCGCCTCCAATTATCACATCCACATCCGTAAGTTCTTGTGCTAATTTTTGATCAAGTTCATAGCCTACATGTGTTTGTAAAATAATTTTTTTAATTCCCTGTTTTTTGAGTTGATTAATCTCATTTTGAGCTACTGTAATTTCATCTCGGAATAATGTGTCTTGATTTGGTTGAGAGGAGTTTTTAGTTTTTGATGCAATAGTGAGCCCCACAACCCCATATTTTTCCCCATCCCGCTCAAGAACAATAGATTTTTGAATCCGATCTGTCTGATATAAAGGTGAACTCACCCCAAATTCAACATTTGCAGAAAGAATCTCTGTTCGCTCTTGACACTGTCCTTCGTCTAAAAAACCAATAAAATCTTTTAAGCCTTGATCTTTTGCATCAAATTCATGATTTCCCAAGGTGAAAGTATCAAAACACACTGTATTCATCATTTCAGCGTCAGCTTTTCCATTTGAGAGGTTATAATACAAATCTCCTGTTATCGCATCACCAGCATGAATTTTCACTACATTCGGATGATTTTCTGCCATTAGATTCATTAATGTTGCTACACGAGAAAATCCACCACGCGAAACGATTAGTTGTTCTTCACCATGACCTAAATCAAAATTAAAACTAAGCTCTTCACCATCTAAATGGGAGTGATGGTCATTAATATGAAGAATTTTTAACTCTGAGGGTTGTGTAATATTAGGATTAGATTTTTGGTCATCTCCACCACAACTACTTAGCAATAACGATGTCGTTAAGAGAAGACCTGTTATTTTTATCTTGTTCTTCATTTGAATACTCCTTTTTTTAAACCAAGAGTATTCAACGAAGATATGACATTATGATGGTGGATTTATGACACTTTATCGAAATGACTAATTTTATATTTTTCCGCAAATCGCTCAGCTAATGCCGTAATGGTCAAACTCGGATTAACACCAACATTCACAGGAATCGCACTTCCATCAACCACATATAAGCCTTGATAGCCAAAAACCTGATGATTAGAGTCAATCACACCTTTGGAGGAATCTTCAGCCATAACTGCACCACCCAATATATGAGCTGTCACAGATAAATGCCCCATACTTTCCAACATATTATTCTGTGCTTTACCACCACTTACTTCAGCAAATTTTTTCGCAGCTTCATTTGCTAACGGTATAAAAGACGGCGCTCTTTCTCCAACTGAAACCTGCGTTTTCAAAAAACGCCTAAAACCTCTGAGTGCAGTACGTCCATATACAAATCGTAGTTGATTGTCTGCCTGTTGCATGACGGTTAATACAGTGACACGTTTATGCCAATTTTCAGAACGCCATGATCGAGTTGAAACAAAGGGGTGTAGAAAAAAATGCTTTAAAACATGGAGTGCACGTTTTAGAGGTTGATCGCCATTGACCAGTGGCCCCATATAAAACTTCATAAACTCATAACTTGCTGGAAATCGGTTCTGAGTAATATGTGTTTTGTCATCTGCATGAAAATGACTGGAAATGGTCGTTCCTCGCATTAAATCCATTGTTTTATCATTATTAGAGATTGCAACAATCGCCTCACTATTGGTTCGAATATGCTCACCTAACTGACCAGAAATATTCGGTAAGGTTTTATACACATCTCTTGAAGCAAACAAAATTTCAACGGTTCCTATAACACCTGCGGATAGAATGACCTGTTTCGCAGAGTAATCTTGTTTTTCTTTGGAGTTAAATGACTGATATGTATGAATGATATATTTTCCATCAACATGTGAAAGATGAGTCACTTTGGTTTCTGGAATAATCTCAACTCCATTGTTCTCTGCAAAATACAAATAGTTTTTATCCAAGCTATTCTTCGCACCCTGCGCACACCCCGTTATACAATCTCCGCACTGATTACAGCCTATTCGTTCCGGACCTTTACCATTCAAAAGCGGATCACTTACCGATTGATGAGGATCACCAAAGTAAATTCCCTGTGGTACAGTGTCGAAACTATCTCCAGAACCCATTTGTTCTGCTGTTTGTTTTAACCACTCATCTTGCTGACCTTTATATGGATTTAAACTTACCCCTAGCATGGACTGAGCCATCTGATAGTGCGGTTGTAATTCCCTCTCCCAGTCTTCTGACAAATGACTCCAAGTTGGATCACGATAAAACTTTTGACCTGGTTTTAACAACACAGCAGCATAAACAACACTGCCACCACCAACGGCAACCCCTCGAACCACACCCATATGTTGGAATACGTCTTGTGCAAGAAAACCCTTCATCCCTAACGTCGGTGCCCAATTTAAGTATTTAGAACTCCGACTTGCTCGATGTAAATCATTTTCAGTGAGCCTTCTTCCCTGCTCTAGCACAGCTACTTTTAATCCAAGCTCAGACAATCTTAGCGCAGATACACTTCCACCAAAGCCTGAACCTATAATAATGACATCATATTCAAATTTTGATTTCATACATCACGACTTAGAATAAATGGAAATGAAAAATGCTTTAAAAAAGGAAGATTAATGATAGTCATACACAACATCGTTTGTTCATCAAACTGTTTTAACTCATCAACCACCCAACGCCATGGAATTGGTGCTGTCTCCCCATAATGCAGGGCGATCGTTTGTTTTCCATCAATCAAAGACGCCTCTTCTACACACTCCATTTGAAGCTTTTCACTTCTCTGCCCGCGATTGAGTAAAATATTAGTGACTAAATTTTGATTGATGAATTTTTTCCCAAACCATCCCCCCAATCCACTTAAAAATAAACTCGGTGCTGCCGAAATTCTTAACCACCAAGGACCAATAAACTGAGCCCTATATTCTCCTTGTCTCATGGCAAGTGGCGCGGATGAAAGTTGTTGATAGGTTGCCTTAATCGAGGACAACGAAGCAGTGATTAAATGCTCCTTACGGATTATGAATTTCTCCCTCAATGATTTTTGTTTTATTCAGCATGTCCTATGCTTCTTTGTGAAATATATCAATCGTTTAAATTTTATTCCACACACATACTTTGATCGATTTCACAAAAAAAGCCAAATGTATGTCACACCTGGCTTTTCAACTTAAATTAATTTCACTTTATTTCTTTAAAAATCCTGATACAAGATTCAACACATTTTGTATATCTGAATTCGCTTCTTGCGGATCGGTCTTATTTGCTTGAGGTGTAAGCGAATCAATAATTTGTGGTAAAACTGAAGAAATCGCACTGTATACATCCTGTTTAGGAACTTGCGCTTCTTGTGCAACTTGCTCGACATCTTGCTGATCAAATAAATTTTGAACTTGTTGTGTACTGACATTGGCATTTTCACCAGGACCAGTTGACACCCAATCATCCACTTGACTCGTCAGACCCTGACCTTTCAGTTGATCAAGCGCACCTTGCAAACCGCCATTCTTTTGAATCCAATTAAGAATTAAAGGAACTACTGCGATTAATAAGGTTTGAGTGTTTAGACCTGATGATTTGCCAACACCACCAGATTGACTACCAGATAGACCACTAAGTACAGATCCTAAAATCCCTCCCAATCCACCTTGTTGTTGGTTTTGATTGGTCTGATTATTTTGTCCCGTTAAACTCCCGAGTACCGAACCAAGTACACCACCCAATCCCGATTGATTAGATTGTGGATTACCGCCTAAAGCCTGTTTCGCTAAAATTTCAACGATATTACTTAAATTTGTCATCAAGACACCTTTAGATTCTTATTTTCATGAATCAGCATATCGTTAAAAACATGGCTTTGTACATTGAAATTGTTGTGTTTTGATAAACTCAAAGTTGGCCATTACCATCGAAACTTATTCCAATTTTCTGGATTAGCCCAAAACTTAGAATTAAACCAATCTGGCACATGCTTATAATTCAAAATATTGAATTGCCATAAGGCGAAATCTTGCTCTATATTTTTTTGCTCAATGAGTTGCGTGAATCCCAGACTTCTTAACAATTGCTCATCTGCAATATGACTCAATACGACGATTCTTTTTGCCATTAAATCACGCAGTTTTACCAACATTTGTGATTTATGATGGGTTGATTGTGTATCCATCTGTTCATTATTTAAAATCACAACACCTAGATCATAGCGTTGCTGAAAAGGAAGCATTAAAAATTCAGTTACGTTAAAATGATTCCATTGGATTGTTTGAGCATAGTCTTGGCTGAGATCCTGACCAAGACATACGGCAGTTTGAATTGGCTGTTCTTTAGATAAATCGTCTAGCATTGATGTGATGACATTTTTCTCAGCCATGAGCTGCACCTTATTTGAGTGAGATTAAAGCATGGAATTACAGGGCATTTGTCATAAAATGCACGCTGGTTTAACAAACCTAAGTGTAACTGAACAACAAACACAACAGGCAAATGTTGAATATAAATTTATTTTAGATCGTTCAGAAATCAATCTCCCGTTCAACTTAGGTCAAGAAATTGAAATTGAATGGACCGGCAAAATTTACTGTGTTTCCTGTGGGAACAAAACACCTAAATCTTACTCTCAAGGTCACTGCTTTAAATGCATGAAAACGAAAGCAGCCTGTGATATGTGTATTATGAAGCCAGAAACATGCCATTACCATTTAGGGACTTGTCGTGAAGAAAGCTTTGCTCAAGAAGTATGCTTTCAACCTCATATTGTCTATCTTGCCAATTCAAGTGCATTAAAGGTTGGCATTACCCGTTTAGGTCAAATGCCAACACGTTGGCTAGATCAAGGGGCTACCCAAGCTTTACCTATTATGAAAGTGGGCTCTCGTCGGCTATCAGGACAACTTGAAGTCATGTTTGGTACGCAAGTCGCTGATAAAACAGACTGGAGAAAATTGCTGAAAGGTGAAGCGGATAAGGTAAATTTGTTAGAGATCAGAGATGAATTGCTCACGGAGTTTGAACCTCAAATTGAAACCATTCGAGATGAGTTCAGCATGAGCCTAGATTTCAATGAAAATGTAGAAATTTTAGAAAACGAACTTCCTCGTGAATTCATTTATCCTGTCGATCAATATCCTGAAAAAATTAAATCGCATAACTTAGACAAAACACCAGTAATACGTGGAAAACTGCACGGTATCAAAGGACAATATCTGATTATGGATACAGGTGTAATCAATATACGCAAATATACGGGTTATGAATTAAAAATTCGTGCCGACGCATAATGCAAAATTAAAAACGCCTCAATATGAGGCTTTTTTTTAAAGGATAGATAGAATTGCTTGCACTGGATCTTCATTTTGATCCGACAATAATTGCTTGTGCATCGTCAACAATTGCATAGATTGTATTTTTGAGTTTTCGATATTCATCAACAACTCAATCTCATGTGCTAAGTTTTCTGGAGTTGCATCATTCTGGATTAACTCCTGAATTACTTTTTTACCTGCAATAATATTAGGTAAAGAATAATAAGGAATCTTCACTAAAAGTTTCGCAATCCAGTAGGTCAAACTATTTAATTTATAAAAAGTCACCATAGGACGATGCAATAACATCGCCTCAAGTGTTGCAGTACCCGATGCCAACGCCACAATATCACTGGCGTCCATGACCATCCGACCTATTTTAGATTCCGCGTCAATATTTTCCATTAACTTGATATTATCTTTGAGCGTATCTGGATAACCTATTAAGATCTGCTCAATTTGTTGTTTACGAGCATCATTGATGGCTGGAATTAAAAATTGATAATCGGGATATTTTTCATGGACAATCTTCGCTGCATCTAATACAAGCGGCCCTAACTTATCAATTTCACCACGACGACTTCCAGGCAGTAACGCGATATGTTTTTGTGCAGGATTTAAACCAAGCGCCTGCTTTGCATCGAGTATAGGATTTTCCAACGGTAGTTGATTGGCGAGAGGATGTCCAACGAATACCGCTGGCACATTAAATCGATCATAAAAAGTTTTTTCGAATGGGAATAGGCAAAGCACCAAGTCAATTGAGGCTTTGATACCATGAACACGACCTTGACGCCATGCCCAAACCGAAGGACTCACATATTGAACAGTCTTAATTGGCAACGATTTTTGCTTTATTTTTTTTGCTAAGCGCAAGTTAAAATCTGGTGCGTCTATCCCTATAAAAATATCAACAGGTTGTTTAGTCCATTGATTAACCAAGCCATCTCGAACCGCAAAAAGTTTTTTAATATCTTTTAATACTTCAACAATTCCCATCACCGATAGAATATCCATCGCATAATAGCTTTTAAAACCCTCTGCAATCATTTGAGGACCGCCAATTCCTTCAAATTCAGCATCAATTCCCTGCTCTCGAAAACGACGTATTAATTTGGCGCCTAAGGTATCACCTGAAACTTCACCCACCACAATGCCAATTTTAAGTTTTCGATTTTGCAAATGAATATCCTCTTTCATGCTCTACAAGTATCTTAACATAAGCATCTCATAACAGATTGTGTTCTTGAAATATCTTAACTTAGTAATGCTTTATCTTATTTTTGAATAAGTAAATGAATAATCAAGACAACAGCTTATATTCAAAAATCATAAGATATGCCGGTTTTCTGATAAGTAGCACAAACGATGTACGGTTCTATTGAATATATTTTAGCAGGTGTTTTAGTTGGTTTCTGTGTAGGGGTCACTGGCGTGGGTGGTGGCTCACTTATGACTCCTATCTTAATTGGGTTATTTAAAATTGAACCACATATTGCGATTGGTACAGATTTACTTTATGCCGCGATTTCTAAGTTTTGCGGCTCTTTTGTACATGCAAAAAAGCTTAATATTGTTTGGCCCATCGTCATTTGGCTCGCGATCGGAAGTATTCCAGCCTCTTTAGCCACAACTTGGGTTTTAGACAACTATTTGAGTCAATCCACACATTACAAAGTCATTCTCACGATGGTTTTAGGCTTTATGCTGACCATTACAGGTATTTCAATTGTATTCCGTACACAGGTAGAAAAATTCTTCAAAAAATTTTCCAAAGAAGTTACTGAACAGGAAGTTGAATTAACTCGAGAAAAATTAAAGCAGAAGCGTTTATATATTGCTTTAATGGGTATTGTATTGGGTATTTTTGTGACCTTATCTTCAGTTGGCGCGGGTGCATTCGGCATTATGGCGCTGATCATTATGTTCCCAAACTTACCTATGATTAGAATTATTGGTTCTGACGTTGTCCATGCAGTTTTGCTGACACTCGTGGCAGGTATGGGGCATATGAATTCAGGTAATGTGGATTTCAATTTATTAATGTGGCTTTTAGCCGGATCGATTCCTGCAATCATCGTTGGTACGTTGGTGAGTTCACATTTACCTGAAAAAATTATTCGCAAGGTACTGGGCATCACCTTATTTGCCATTGGTGTTAACTTCATGCTTAATCCAGTCAAAGCGAAACCTGTGACCGCACCTGAGGCAGTTATTGAAACCTCAACTCAAGCCCAGTCTTAATTTAATATCATGTTCAAACTGTAACCTCAGTGAAGCTGTATAATTCACTGAGGTGAAATTAAATGATTTATCCAATTTAATAATTTTCAAAAATTAAATCATTCTATACAATACAAGTAGAAACTCTGATTAATACCAAAAAGACAATTTCATTACTTTTTTTTATTAAATCCATTCAACTTTTTGATAACAAATGATCTACTGAATCATGCTATATTCAATAGATTGAACATTTTCTTGTAAAAACGAACCAGTGACGGCAATGAATACTTTACAGTCAAATTCTATCACCCAAAACGACATTGATGACGTGAATGTACAAAGCATTCAGCCTCTTGTTACTCCTGCTGAATTAAAAACAGAATTACCGTTAACTGATAATGCATACCAAACAGTCCTAAAAGGTCGTGAAACTGTACGTAATATCTTAGATGGCAACGACAAACGTTTATTCGTAGTCATTGGACCGTGCTCTATTCACGATCCTGCAGCAGCTCATGATTATGCTGATCGTTTAAAAGTCTTAAGCGAAAAAGTGAAAGACACGCTTTATATCATCATGCGTGTGTATTTCGAGAAGCCTCGTACAACAGTGGGTTGGAAAGGCTTAATTAATGACCCTGACATGAATGACTCTTTCAACATTGAAAAAGGTTTACGTTTAGGTCGTAAATTATTGCTTGAACTCAATGAGAAAGGTCTGCCATGCGCAACTGAAGCGCTTGATCCAAACTCTCCACAGTACTACCAAGACTTAATTTCTTGGTCTGCAATCGGTGCACGTACAACAGAGAGCCAAACACACCGAGAGATGTCTTCAGGTTTATCATCTCCAGTTGGCTTTAAAAATGGTACGGATGGCGGTCTCACTGTTGCAACCAATGCGATGCAATCTGTAAAACATGGTCATAGTTTCCTTGGCTTAAATGACCAAGGTCAAGTTTCAGTCATTCGTACTAAAGGTAACCAATATGCCCATGTCGTGTTACGTGGTGGTAATGGCAAACCGAATTATGATGCTGGTTCTGTAGCTGAAGCTGAAAATGCATTAGCGAAAGCAAAAGTAAGCAACAAGATCATGATTGATGCGAGTCATGCCAATTCTAATAAAGACCCATACCTTCAGCCATTGGTTCTAAAAAATATCACTGAACAAATTTTAGATGGCAATAAATCGATCGTAGGTATTATGGTTGAAAGTCATTTAAAAGGTGGCCGCCAAGATATTCCTGCAAATCTTTGCGATTTAGAGTATGGTAAGTCTGTTACAGATGGATGCATCGATTGGGAAACAACTGAAAAAGTTCTGTTGGAAATGGATGCAGCTTTGAAAGACGTTCTACCACAACGTTAATCAGATAAAACGCCATCACACGATGGCGTTTTTTTATAAGGTTAAATCATGGATCAACTCGAAAAAGAACTAAGCTCAATCCCCCATTTTCAATTTGTTCATGAGCATTTGTTTAGCTCAGGTCAGCCAAACGAAGAACAACTTAAATCGATTAAAGCTTATGGTATCGATACCATCATTAATCTCGCTTTTAATGATGCTACACCGAACTTAAATCATGAAGATCGCTTGAGTGCTGAAATTGGTCTTAACTACATCCAAGTCCCTATTGATCCAGAATTTCCACATGACGATCAATGTTTATTTGTGCTCGATCTGATCGACCATCTCGTTAAAGAGAAAATGGTCTGGATACATTGCACCGAAAATCATCAATGTAGTTCATTAATCTATCTGTACCGACTACATTATATGAATATGGATTTACCTACTGCACATGAGCTATTACACCAAGTATGGGAACCCAACAACACTTGGACTGGGTTAATGCACGCGGTCGGCTTACAGTTGCAAGGACGTAAAGCCACTCAAGAACTGCAAGCCTCTTTGATGAAAGCGCAAAACTTTGAATGATCAAAATTGTTTATTGATGACTAATTAATACGGTCGCTGTAGACAGAACTCCTTCCTGACGACCAGTAAATCCTAATTTTTCAGTGGTGGTGGCTTTAATACTAATCTGATTGATATCCACATCAAGTACATCTGCAATACTTTGACGCATATCTAAATTATGTTTCGCTAATTTTGGACGCTCACAAGCCACTGTAATATCCGCATTATTCAGTTGATAACCACGATCCAATATCAACTGATAAACATGCTTTAATAAAACCTTACTGTCCGCGCCTTTGAACTGTTCATCAGTATCTGGAAAGTGCTGTCCAATATCACCGAGCGCTAAAGCACCCAACAATGCATCACAAAGTGCATGTAAAACTACATCTCCATCAGAGTGTGCTTTCAAACCATGTGTATGCGGAATACGAATACCAGCCAATGTGACATAATCGCCTTCCTCAAAAGCATGAACATCAATACCTTGACCTATACGAATAGCTAAGCTCACATTGAACTCCTTTACACAGTTTTTGAAAATGAAATCTTGTATTCTTTGATTCTTGTTCGCTATAGTAGATGCGCAAACATTTGAAAGTATAAGCGATGATGTTGTCAAAAAGCGTATCAAGTTGGATGAAACCTTTAATTTCTATCTTTTTCATTGGATTAAGCAGTGTTTCTGTCGCACAGGCACAACTTATTCAATGCGATAAGCCTCAATCAAGTTCTAAAAATTCCATGATTTGTGCTGCTGATTTTTCATCTTTGAGAGATGAATTGAATGAACGCTTTTTAACATCCTACTTAGTTACCGATGCACCAACTCGATTAATTCAAGATACACAACAGCTTTGGCTGAATCGACTGCAGCAGTGTAAAAATAAAAATTGTGTGTCATTACAAATCAATCAACGCATTGATGATTTAAACTTTTACATGTCAATGAATCAAACGCTTACTCAGCATTACATCAAGTTTGAACAAGGTAAAATTGCAACGCAACCTGTACACCTTAAGATTCACCAATTAAGCAAGGATCGCGTCAAAATTGAAGGTATTGCTTATCGTAGCCCTAACAATCGCCTAGAAACCCAGACCATCCCATTATTGGCTTATACAACCACTCAAAGCAAACACGAAATTATTGATAATGAGCATGATTGTCAGTACAAACTCAAATATCAAAAATCATTACTGATTGTCTCAACTGAGCAAACAGGCTGTGAGCGCTTTAGTGGAATCTATCGACTATATGATTAAACAGAATGTATGCAAGTTCACAGTTAAATTGCGAATGCTAAACACAGCACCCCTGTGATCGCTAACAGAATGCCTAAGCTGTTTTTTATGGTTATTTTTTCTTTAAAAACTAATATACCTGCGATCACACCTAACACTACGACCAAAATATTCATGCCAGCGAATACAATTGCGGGTGAATCCCTTAACAACATATGTGCTTTCACATAAAGTGCAATATTGGCAAAATTCAATACACCTAAACTTAGTCCAGCAAGAAAATTTTGCAAAGTCCATGATGTTTGACGCAGGGACAAATATCCCACAGAAATAATTAAAGCGAACACAAACATCAAGTTTAAACTGACTGCAAATTTTAACCCTAGACTTGTACTGTATTTTAAAAGAACATCTACGAGTGCATAGCCAAGCCAAACTGCGAGCAAATACATTCCTGCTTTTTTTGTTTGCAATGTTGGTGTTGATGTTTTAGAAAAAATGATCAAAACAATTGCACCCAAACCCAATGCAATACCAATCAATTTCAGGGTGCTAAATTTTTCCTGGAAAAGAAAATAGGCTGCCAACAATGAAAGAACAACGGATAATCTTTGTGCGATTTCAGTTCTAATAATTCCAGCTTGATCAAGTGATTTGGAAAGAAGCAAGAATATTGAGGGTAATGCTAGCCCCAACAACCCAATAAGCCACCAAGGTGTGGAGGTTAATGATATTTGGTTGAGGTCTGGCTTAAACCAAAAAAAACAGAGTATCGTCGCGATGGCATAATTCCATGCAATCATTTGCATGACATCAAATCCACGAGACTTACTAAACTTCAATATAATCGATACTAGTACGCTGCACAAAGCTGCTGAAAAAATAAGTTCCATAATTTGCTCTTGTTTTTTTATTCAAGAAAAAGCCCACAATCACTGTGGGCTTTTTAAAATTATAAATAATTTTATTAATTATTTATAACGATCTACCATCTTCTCTAAAGAAATTGGACGAATCTTGTCAGCATGACCTGCTGTGCCAAATGCAGTATAACGATCTACACAAATTTGCTTCATTGCTTCAACAGTTTGAGCAAAGAATTTACGTGGATCAAATTCACTTGGTTTTTCAGCCATCATACGACGCATAGCACCTGTTGAAGCTAAACGTAAGTCAGTGTCGATATTGATTTTACGTACACCGTGTTTAATTGCTTCAACCAACTGCTCAACAGGAACACCGTAAGTTTCTTTGATGTCACCACCGTATTGGTTAATAATCGCTAACCATTCTTGTGGAACTGAACTTGAACCATGCATTACAAGATGAGTATTTGGAAGTGCAGCGTGGATCTCTTTAATACGATCAATCGCTAAAATATCACCTGTAGGTGGACGCGTAAATTTATAAGCGCCGTGTGAAGTACCAACTGCAATTGCTAACGCATCAACGTTAGTATCAGCGACAAATTGGGTCGCTTCTTCAACCGAAGTAAGGAGTTGTGAATGATCTAGAACGCCTTCAGCACCAACACCATCCTCTTCACCAGCCAAACCAGTTTCAAGGCTACCTAGGCAACCAATCTCACCTTCTACAGATACACCACATGCATGAGCCATTTGAACAACACGACGAGTTACATCTACGTTGTAATCATAAGTTGTTGGTGTTTTACCATCTGCACCTAATGAACCATCCATCATTACAGATGAAAAGCCCAATTGGATTGAGCGTTGGCAAACGTCAGGATCAGTACCATGGTCTTGGTGCATCACAACTGGAATGTGTGGCCATTCTTCGATTGCAGCCAAAATAAGATGGCGTAAGAATGGAGCACCAGCATATTTACGAGCACCAGCAGATGCTTGAACAATAACAGGTGAATTTGTTTCATCTGCGGCTAACATAATCGCGCGCATTTGTTCTAAGTTGTTTACGTTAAACGCTGGTACGCCGTAACTATGTTCTGCGGCGTGATCCAAGAGCTGGCGCATTGAAATAAGAGCCATAATTTCCTCCCAGGTAATGCTCCATATTCTAACCTGACCTGTGTTTCAATTCAGCAACAATTGACAGTATTTCATAAAAAATCCCTGCAATTGCAGGGAGATTTTCGATTTAGTACTTATTGATGTACAAAATCACTCCGCCGTTGCTTGATCAGCAGGTGCATTTGCAACTTCTTCAGGAACATCAGTATTATTTTCATCTTGTAATGGCTGATCAATAGCATCGATAGCCGCTTGTTGTTCAGCACTAATATCTGATGCTTCAACAGCAACTTCTGATGTTGATGCTTGATCTGCCGCTGGTGCACTTTCTTGTTTAGAACAAGCCGTCATCGCAAGAGAAGCAGCCAATAGCGCAATTACGCTTAATTGTAATTTCATGATGTTATTCCGCATGATAAATCAGATTATGATCATAATATTTCAAAATTATTTCATTTTCATGACGAAAATTAGTCATAAAAAAAGACCTTCTTAGAAGGTCTTTTTTCTTAAATCCAATTAAGCACGTTCTAGTAGAACAGCAACTGCTGGTAATGTTTTGCCTTCTACAAATTCAAGGAAAGCACCACCACCTGTTGAGATATAACCAATTTTGTCAGCCACTTCATACTTATCAATCGCAGCTAAAGTATCACCACCACCTGCGATAGAGAAACCTTCAGATTCTGCAATCGCTAAAGATAGCGCTTTCGTGCCTTCACCAAATTGATCAACCTCGAATACGCCTACTGGACCATTCCAAAGAATTGTTTTTGAAGTTTTTAAAATTTCAGCAAATGCTTGAGCTGTTTCTGGACCAACATCAAGAATCATGTCATTGTCAGCAACATCTTCAACTTTTTTCACTACAGCTTTTGCTGCCGCTAATGAGCCAAGGAAGTCATCAAAATTAATTTCTGATGCGTCAGCAACAACAACATCTGTTGGCAATGGAACTGATACTTTCTCAGCAATTGCTTTAGCTGTATCAATTAAATCATTTTCACAAAGTGATTTACCAACGTTATAGCCCGCAGCTGCTAAGAATGTATTCGCTATACCACCACCGACAATGAGCTGATCACAAATATCTGATAACGATGTTAAAACATCCAGTTTAGTCGATACTTTTGAACCCGCTACAATAGCAACCATTGGTTTTTCAGGCGTCTGAAGTGCACGACCAAGTGCATCTAATTCAGCTGCAAGTAATGGACCTGCTGCTGCAACTTTAGCAAGACGAGCCACACCTTCTGTTGATGCTTCTGCACGATGTGCAGTACCAAATGCATCCATCACAAACACATCACAAAGTTCTGCATATTTTGCTGCCAACTCTGGATTATTTTTCTTTTCACCTGTGTTAAAGCGACAGTTTTCTAGTAACACAACTTGGCCTGGTGCTACTTCAACACCATCCAAATATTCAGTGAGTAATTTAACTTCTTGACCCAATGCTTCAGTTAAGTAGGCAGCAACAGGTGCAAGTGATTGTTCAGCTTTAGGCTCACCTTCAACTGGACGACCAAGGTGAGAATAAACCATTACTGCTGCGCCTTTTTCAAGAGCGGCTTTAATTGTTGGTAATGCAGCGCGTAAACGTGCATCACTCGTAATCACACCATTTTTAACAGGAACGTTTAAGTCTTCACGGATCAGAACACGTTTACCTGCTAAATCGAGGTCAGTCATACGCTGAAAGTTCATGTATAGCTCACTTTATAGATATCAAAACCGCATAGATTCTAAATGATTATGCTAAAAAAGGTGAGTAAAATTTCAGAAAAGCTGTAGAAATCTTTAGATTTGATTATGATAGATGGAGTCGAACCACAAAGTGTTGCTATGTCTATCCATCCAGATCCAAGTATTAATCGTTTAAATGTTTTCGGCGAACCGCTCGCCAGTTGTTGTTTTGATCCTATCACAGGATATTTCAGAAATGGTTTTTGCCACACTGCACCCTCTGATTTAGGTCAACATACAGTCTGTGCCGAAATGACGTCAGAATTCTTAAGTTTCTCGCAACGAATTGGGAATGATTTGACAACACCACTACCCGAAGTTGGTTTTCCCGGTTTAAAACCTGGTGATTTCTGGTGTATTTGTGTGACGCGCTGGGTTGAAGCTTATCAAAATGATATGGCACCGAATTTAAAACTTCAGGCTTGTCATCAATCAGCACTTGCTTATGTCCCGATCGACATTTTAATGGAATTCTCAGTGTAATGAACCATCATGTTGCTTCAACGTCAGCAAGAATTATTTTAGCTTCTGGCAGTCAGACACGTAAGGAACTACTTAATCGATTACATATCGATTTTGAACAAATATCACCCGATATCGATGAGACTCCGCGTGGGGAAAACCATGCCGATGATCTCGCCTATCGACTCGCGTATGAAAAAGCAAAATATTTTGCTGAGAAAGATCCAGATGCGATCGTTATTGGTTCTGATCAGGTAGCTTGGCGTGAAGGCGCACCTGATATATTTATTGGAAAACCTTTATCTACTGAAAAAGCAATCAAACAGCTTCAAGCAAATTCAGGAAAAATTGTTTATTTCAGTACAGCATTGAGTGTTCAACACGCTTCATCTGGGTTTGAGGAAACCATTGTTGAACATTATAAGGTCAAATTTAGGCATTTAAATCTGGAAGAAATTCAGCGTTATGTCACACTTGAGCAACCTTTGCAATGTGCTGGAAGTTTCAAATGCGAAAGTTTGGGCATCAGCTTATTTGAAGAAATGATTGGGCAAGACCAAACCACGTTGATGGGTATGCCGATGATTCAATTGTGTAAAATTTTACGTGAATTGAAAATTCTAGTACCTTGATACTTTGCTTATTAATAAATAAGACCGAGTTAAATAACTGGGTTTTTTGGGAATTATTTGTTATTGGCAACTGATGAATGACACGAATACCCTATTTTTTAGCTCAAATAATTACAACTGAGCTAAATTAATTTATCTACACAAAGCTGCAGAAAAGTGATCAATAAGTAATCGTGAAACGTGATAAATCATCAAAAACCCCAACTAAGTACAGTTGGGTTTTTTAACAAACAATAAAAATTTGATTTAAATAGAATAAAAAAGAGTATTTCGTATAAGGTGTATTATGTTAATTTTAGTTTTTCTTTACTTTAAAATGAATGTCTAAATACACTAGAGAATGGTTCTATGAATATGAAAACTGAACCTTGGATTGAGGATAATGATCCCTTAAAGCCCTATTATGGAAAATTGAGTAATAAGGAATATACCGATATTTCTAATATATTTACTTTATGGATTAATCATAAGAATTATATTGATCCTTCAATAATTTCTAAAAATAAAAAATTAAATTTATTAGATTTTTCAAATAGATATAAAGAAAATGTAATCAAGCCTTATATGAGCTGCTATGTGAGAGCCTAAAGCAAACAGATGGATATCTCTATTGGCTACCTATGAACAATGTAAAGAGTGAAAATATCTTTGCCGCATATTCTCCAGCAATGATTGCTAAGACCCCAATAGAAGCCAAGTATTTAGATTATGCTTCTCGCTCTTTTCTGCAAATGCAAAATGGTGGATATGCCATTGTTGAAAGCAACCTAAATTTTATAGCCCTGGTTATTGATGGCTACTATATGCAAGTAGCATTACATTCAAACTTTATGAATGAGAAATTTCAAGAATATCTCGATAGTTGGAACGAGATCGAAAAAAACCTTGATGAAATTACAGCACAGTGCCTTTCACACGCTCATTCTATACAGTAGAAATTAAAGAGGAATGAAGTATGTAAGCACCCTATTTAACATAATAGCTGTTATACAAAATGAAAAAGCCTAGATACTGGTCTAGGCTTTAAAATTTAAAAAATAAATAAAAATCAGCATCATATACTCTGTTTTAAAACTTCGTATAACGTGTATTATGTTAATTTTAGAAGAGCTATAAAGTGTCTACAAAATTGGTGGCTATTCAATTTGTTCGCACATAAATTAACTGAACTGCCCGAAGTTGGTAGCGAATATGCCGAAATCGGAGAGTCCTCCGAAGACTTTACGAAACGCCTTGCAGACATGCTTTTAGAGCCAAAAAAATTCAGAATGTTTTATCCACTCCTAGAACAACTTGGCTTTAGTTCTAAAAAAATTCAATCAGCAACAATTAAACAGGTCGATAAACCTAAGTTTTTAGATTTACCAAATATGCAGATCAATCGAATCTCTTACGGCATGTCTAGAGATAAAAAATTCAATTATCTGAAACAAAAAAATGAATCGCCTGATGATTTTATGTATCGACTTCGAATTATGCTAAAAGACCCAAAACAGCAAATTCAATTTTATGAATACTTAAAAAAACAATAACTTATTTTTTAATCTGATTCACTTACGATTATGTCGAAATAGCTCTTAAATTTAGACTTTTGCTCCTCATCGGAAGTCGAATTAATTAAATTTTCCATTTCTTTTTTATATTGTTGATGTCCAGCTTTGTAGTACATCGCATAATATGTAAAGTTATTTTCTAAATATAAAGGATCACTTTCATCCATTTGCTCCAGTGTTAGCTTAATTTTTTGGGCTATATTTTCATAGCAACTTTTTACTACTAATTCTCCCTTATTCATCATTTCTAGCAGTTGACACTGAAAAGTATATCTATTGGTGTTTTCAGGATTCTTTTTTATTAAAATTTGATTAAAATCATATGCTTCACTATATTTTTTTGTTTGCATATAGATATTCATAATAATGTTATTTCTTTCATTTTCATTTTTAATTTGATGCGCTCGAGGTAAAAATAAATTTAACTCCTCACGAAACTTCAGTTCATCTCCATTTATTAAATATGTAGAAATATTATTATATTCATTGATTAAATTTTGATCCTCTGATGAAAGATTCACTGTCTCTTCTAATTTAACATTTTTCCTTACTTCTTCATTTGCATTAGAACAAGCGGGGAAAGATACTAAAATAAAAATAGAAAAAAAAATATTCAGTATATTCTTCATAAAACTCTCAGATTTTTTTAGCAAAAGAACTTATGCTAAATTCATATGACTTTGTTGGTGGAGTTGGAATAACTATCCCTACAGAGCCGTTGTACTGTGCGGTATATCCCAATTTAACACTAACTTTTACAACACTTAGATTAGGTTTTGGCAACTTTATCGTAGAACTACCCACTGGAGCTTTATTGTTACTACTATCCCAAAAACCTGGGTCTTTTTTTAATCTAGTTGTTGTGTAAATTTTATCATCTCTAGATATAACAATTTCACCAAATGGGAAAACTTTTGCATCATTTGATAAAGGATGTGCGTTTATTGAGACACTAATAAAAAGATCATCTCCATTAACCCTATAGTTCAGAAAATAACTTACTGCTCCAGAAATCATTTGCAATAAACTAACACCTTTACTATCTGTCTCACTAGGAGTTATCACAGCTCTATGTTGTATAAAAACATCTGTTTTATAATTCTGGACATAAAAGTTTTCATAAGGTTTCTTTCATAAATCATTTTTTACTCAGTTCTAAATTATAAATCCCTGCGATTAAACTGAATCTTAAACCCAATCTTTTGCCACGGTTGCGATATCGCTCAGCAAGGATTTTGAAGGTCTTCAAAGTCCCAAATACATGCTCAATCCTAATTCTTCTTTTATTGATTTCTTGATTGTAAACTTTTAGCTCAGGTTCTAGTTTACAGTGCTTTTTTGCTTTTAATGGCAATAAGCTATTTGGATACATTGTATAGATCCCTTGATAACCTTTATCTACAAGAATAAAAGCACCTTTAGGAATCTGATTCAAGTTGCGTTTGAAAAGTTCGAAATCATGTACAGCACCACGACTCGTGCATAAACTCAGAATTTGCTGAGTCTTATAGTGGATGATGGCTTGTACTTTGAAAGTATGAGCTTTCTTCTTACCACTATAGCTTTTCTTCTGTTTTTTTAGGTCTTTGTATTGGAATTTCTGTGGCATCTACGATCACCACATTCCAGTCGATACTTTCGCCTTCAGGCAAACTCTTGGGTAAATTAAATAGATTAGACTTGATCAGACAATTCTCTACGTGGCGGACGATTCTTGAAGCAGTAGGCTCTGATACACCATAACTCGTTGCGACATGAAACAATGTTCGATATTCACGCCAATAACTTAAGCACAGAAGGATTTGATCTTCTACACTTAACTTAGATGGTCTACCTTTAGCAGGTACAAGCATTTTTAGCTGTTCAGCCATTAAATCAAAGGTTGACCATGAGATGCCTGTATATCGCTTAAACTGTGTTTCAGAAAGCTTCTTTGAGTCGATGTATTTCATTCGCAAATTATGCATGAATATTTAAAATTATTCGGTACAAATAGTCAGCAAGGGATAGATCTTTTTTTGATTTATGAAAGAGATCTATAATTTTCTTTTGAGTTAAAACTATTCGATAAACTCTCCTGAACATTAATAGGCTGAAAAACCGGTATAGAAGAAAAGAAACTAGCCCCACCACTGTCACCCACGACATGAGACTGTTGAGGTTGAATAGTAGCTCCACAGGTTAACTTATCCCCGACATAAGCCACAGGCTTACCATCGATAATCACATGATCATGGCTCTTAATCACAGTAGACCAACATTTACATTTAGGACAGTAATGACCATCTCCAGCTCTGACAAAAGCATTCCCCATTTGAGAATCTCTAAATTGAGTTGCTGGAATTAAACCACCATGATCAGTAGGAGCATTATGAATAGCAAAACCTTTAGCCATGTTTAGCTTCCTGTTCAGAAACTAAAAAACCTTGTGGAGCTTTATCACCTTTAAAAATATTGATCGCTACAGCTTTATTGGGACTATCAATAATCTCATCGCCATTTTCTAAACGGCTACCGACCAAGGCAACTGATAAGCCATCAATCAGGCATGCTGTCCCTGCACCTGAAATAATTTTAGACGTTGTCCCATCGGCATAAATAACTTCGTCACCAACGCAAGCAATTGCTAAACTGCCAATTCTATGTTCTTTAGCGCTAGCTTTAACCAATCCATCATTTTTAGTTTTAGCGCCATTTACAGCAAGGTAATAAATGGTTTTCGGTCGATGTTGAAAATAAAGTTGTTCAGCTTTAATGGTTTGTTCAATCTCTTCTTGAGACATTTGTTCTAGTTATTCAATCGGTAATTCATGTAGAAAAATTGGACTCATCATTTGTGATTTCACATACATTTTTTTATTTAGATATTGAGTATATCAAACTTTTTAGATTCTATGAAAATCTAGGAAAAAATCCTTTCATCTTCCCCCCATTTAACATAATAGGCGTTATACGAAATTGATGGCTGTTCGTATAGATTCCTTGCATATTGTATTCGATCGAATACAATATAGTGAGAAGAAAAGAAATCCTCATGATTGAAATTAAACGTCTGCCAGAATTTGATGAATGGTTGGATGGCATTAAAGACAATATGACACGTATCCGCTTGAATCGTAGATTAGATAAGGTTCAACGTGGAAATTGGGGAGACATTAAGCCTCTCCAAGATGGCGTTTGGGAAATGAGAGAATTCTTTGGTTCTGGATGGAGGATGTATTACATCCAACATGGTGACGTTGTGATTGTAATGCTTGGTGGTGGAGATAAATCAACTCAACAACAAGACATAGATCGTGCAGTCAAATTATCGAAAACATTGGAGGATTAAAATGGTTAAAGTCGCTGATTTACCAAGTTTTGATATGGCTGAGTCGCTCAAAACTGAAGAAGACATTGTGATGTATCTCAATATGGTTCTTGAAGAGAATGATCCAGCTGAATTAGCCCATGCACTTGGCGTTATTGCTAAAGCTCGTGGCATGACTCAAATCGCTAAAGAAGCAGGGATTGGACGTGAGGCACTCTACAAAGCCCTACGCCAGGATTCAGCACCACGTTTTGATACGATTAATCGTGTTGTTAATGCTTTAGGCCTAAAACTCACAGTACAACACGCCTAAAGCTTTAAAAAATATAGTAAAAAGGGAGCTAAAGGCTCCCTTTTTTGACTTCGTATAACGTGTATTATGTTAATTTTAGAGAAATTCAATTCCCTATAAGATATATGCCTTTAAAGATCAAATTCATCCCCAATTTCTGCGGACAACTTTTGGGACAAGTTTTAATCAATTTTGTACGCCTTGGCTCACATTCATTCAGGTATTTTGCGTCTATACCGATCCCCCTCAATTTTCTATGATGAACACATAGAGAGCAGGATGCTCCAGATAACAATAAGAAATCGTAGCAATGGAATATGCAGGTACGACAGGAGTTATACCAACGCATCAAATACGTAAAAAAGCCCAACAGGATGTTGGGCTTTTTTATTGCTAAATATGAAATTTAAAGTTATAAGCTGTTAAAGATAATATCTTTTTTATTCGTTAAATTAACAAAAAATTAAATGGATTGTATGAATGAATTTCGATGACCTTAAAAGTAATATCGTAAATTTACTTAAAATATATAGAGGTCGAGGGGTTAGTCTCAGAAATGATATACACCCTCTTTTATCTGGTTTTACTTTTATAGATAAAACTCATACTTGGTCAGGTTTATTTGTTCATATTAGTGAGCTGCAAGAAGATATTAGGGTTCTTTCATAAATCATTTTTTACTCAGTTCTAAATTATAAATCCCTGCGATTAAACTGAATCTTAATCCCAATCTTTTGCCACGGTTGCGATATCGCTCAGCAAGGATTTTGAAGGTC
>NZ_VPDP01000026.1:0-20606 GCF_013417635.1 Acinetobacter sp. YH12239
GCCTATCTCAGTGATGTGCTGAAAAGGCTGCCGACACATAAAGCGACCCAAATAGAAGAATTACTGCCACATCGCTGGAAATCCAACTCAAATTAAAAAATAGGCATGGGGTTCAGCGGACGCTTACCCTTAACAAAACATTCTCCCATCATTTAGTAGGAGGTGATACGATTCAATCCTAAGGTGGGGAGATATCTTCAACATCATGATGCCCATTTTGGGGAACACTTAGTAGAATCAAATCTATAAGTCATTGACTATTTAAAGGATCCATCTCAATAAGTCATAGATCTTGCTTAATCCTTTAGATCTATAAAGACATGATTTTTTAAAATAAAAAATCAGTTTGTGATCGATATATGCTTAACTACATAACGCACCAGTAATCGGCTGATTCCTATTTTCTAAGTGCTTGACTGAACTTGCAATACTGATTGAAAGGTGATCAATGGCTTTTTGCGAAACAGTGACTAAAGTATTTAAGTCTTTAGATTTTTGTGGAATTTCCTCATAAAAACTCATCCGACAACTGAGTTGATGACGTTGAGGTAATGTTTGAGCGTTTTTGGGTATGGATAAGGGGCGATTGGGATCATCATATCGTAAAGTCCAAGTCGTATTCATAAGCATAAAGCGTTGCTGATTTGATTTTTCGATGAAATCAAAGTTAGAAAAATCTAAGGCAATTCGATAAGCTGCTTGTCCTCCAGTCATACCACTATTATAACGATCCACTGCACCCAATGTTTGCTGTAAACGCGCAGAAACGGCATCTCTCAATTCAGCCGATAAAGTAGAAGTCCAACGATCATCGAACAATACTTTTGCCTGTCCATTTTCTTGTTGAATCACCAATGGAATTCGGTTTAAACGATCAGATAATCCAACAGGAAGTACCTCAATCATCCTCACTTTTTGATTTGACGAAGATGATGTTAGCGTTTGAGTGCTCAATGAATAGAACTTAGGCGTAGGGGATGAAGAGCACCCACTGACGATGAGTGCAAACAAACCAACACTCAAGCTTGAAAGGATTTTTAGGTAGCAGCGTTGCTGAGATTTCAATAATTTATTCTCTGTCATCTTTCTTCGGCTCCGCTGTTTTTCCACGAATCAGTGACTCAGGATTTTGTTCTATTTGATCTGCCATTAACTGTAATGAAGCTGCGGCACGGGTAATTTGTTGTAAGGCACGACGCAGATCTTGTTGTAAAGGTGCATCACTTGCCAAGATGGTTTCAGAAGACTGAACTGTTTTACGAACATCATCCAAAGTGGCTTGTAAATTAGGCGCAACTTTGCCATCAAGTTGATCGACCAAACTTTTTGAAGATCGTATAGTTTTGTCTAAGTTTGCCAAGGTTTGACGAACGTCCTGACCAATTTCAACCAATGGAAATTTAGATACATTATCGGCGATTTGGGACACTTGTGCTTGAAGGCCTTTTAATTCTGTAGGAGTTGTTGGAACTTCAACTACACCATCATTTCGACGGATTACAGTGGCATATTTAGCTTTAGGGAAAAGATCAAAGCTAATGTAGTTTTGACCTGTAAGTAAATTGCCAGTCCGCATTTGAGCTCGCCAACCACGCTCAACAAATTGTTTGAATACTGAACCTTGCGGGTCCAACTCATGACCACCAGCAATACGTGAAGGATAAACTTCAGCATCAACACGCATTCGAATTTGCGAGTGATTATTGTAGAACTCAGTGTTGATTTTTTTCACAGTACCGACTTCGACACCCATGAAATCAATTGGAGCTCCTACTGATAAACCTCGCAATGACTCATTGAAATACAATACGATCCGTCTTGGATTAAGATCAGGCTCTTTAAGCGCAAGCTTTTCAGAGTCAAATAATTCAAATTTCATTTTATTCGGAGCAGGAGCTGCATCAGAATTTTCAGGATAACCAAATGCGATCCCTCCTGAAATGATGCTTGCCAAAGATTGTGTGTTTAAACTAAAGCCCGAAGCATTCAAATTGACATCTACACCACTGGCTTGCCAGAAACGCGCATCTGTGGTGACAAATTTGTCATAAGGTGACTTAATAAAAGTTTGAAGTTCAACGCTTTTTCCATCATCAGCCAGTTGGTAAGAGGTTACTTGTCCAACGTTGATTCTTCGATAATAAATAGGTGAACCGAAATCGAGCGAACCTAAATCTTGTGCCTTTAAGAAAAAGATTTTTCCAGGAACATCGGAAGTTACAACTGGTGGAGTTTCTAGCCCTTTAAATGAAGTGGTTTTGACATCTGATTTACCGCCATCTACTTCAATATATGCACCAGAAAGTAAAGTATCGATACCTGAAACCCCACTTGCACCAATACGTGGTCTCACTACCCAAAAACGTGAATCTTCCGTAGCAAAATTACTGGCATCTTTCCGAAGTTCAATTTTAGCAATGATATGAGACCGATCTTCCGAAAGGTCAATTTCGCGTACTAGACCCACATTGACTTGACGATAACGAACTGTAGTTTTGCCAGCCTCAATGCCTTCTGCAGTCCTAAAAGAAACCTCAATAACAGGACCAGTATTCAAATACGCCTTGAGAGCTAATGAAAATGCAATGAGTAATGCAACAATTGGAATAATCCAAATGAGAGAAGGTTTCCATTTGCTACGTTTCTTATCAGGTACACCGACCTGACTCAGAACTTGTTCATCATGAGGATGACCATTACTCGATTGGTTTTCTGACATAGTTATTGATCTTATTAAATCGTAATGTGTTTGTTGTTTGTACGCTTCATCATATGAAGATCAAGCAAGAAGTGAAAGGGTTTTATGTAAATCTCAATGTTCTGTAGCGTCATTTTTTTTCTCATGCTGACTCAGGATTGAAACGTAATAGTTGTCCCAAATGATTCTAGGATCAAAACTCAGTGAGGCTAACATGGTCAAAACCACAACTGCACCAAAAGCGACTGCGCCTGTGCCTGCCAAAATTGTTGCCAATGACTGAATTTGGATCAGTGCTGCGAGCATAGCGACAACGAAAACATCAATCATGGACCAACGGCCTATAAACTCCACGACTCTATACATGATCGAGCAATGCTTCGGTGAGAGGTGAATTTTTTTTGAGGCTTGTAAATGTACAGCACTGAGCAGGAGAGCAAGGATGACTAATTTCAGTAGGGGAATAAATATACTGGCAATAAAAATAACGGACGAAACGAAATAGTCACCACTTTTCCAAAAATAAATGACTCCACTCATAATCGTGTCTTGTTGACGACCAAGAATAGATTCTGTAATCGTCATCGGTAAAACATTGGCTGGTATATAAAGGATACTTGCTGCAATTAAATAAGCTAAAGTTCGTTCTAAACTTCGGGTTTTACGGGTATGTAATGGGCTATCACAACGGGTACAGCGGGATTTTCGTGCTTGTTCCATGGCAGACAAGGACGTCATGCGGTTGAGTGTTCCACAGCAATGACAAAGTGTGAGCTCAAGATCAATTGCACGCGGTGCAAGCGTTTCTAATGAGACAGGTTTCTGCACAGGGTGTGGCGAATGCTTCATCTGATCGGGTTGATTCGTATGAGTGGAAGTAATGGTCATGAGATTTGATTTCCATCAATTGCATTCCATAGATCCTTGATTTTGATTGATACCAAATAGACCAACAAGACACTTAAAATGGCAAATGCCCATAAAGCAATTCCAGGAATCACAACCACCATACCCACTAATTTCACTAAGGTGACTAAAACGCCAATCAGAAAGACTTCAACCATTCCCCAAGCTCTCAATTGAAAAAGTGACCGTAATGCGAGTTTAAGTGATGCATACTTTTGGGTTGCAATAATATTTTTATTGATCATTGCCATCAAAAGAATATATCCCATCAGAAGTAAGTAGCCCAAAGGGACAACAAAAGTGGTCATCAGAATAAGAAAGCCTACAAAAGCACGATCAGCCTCGAACATTGCCCAAGCTGCACCCAATAATGTGGTTTCTGAATAAATGCCTTGGAGTTCAACTTTAACAATTGAAAAACTATTGGCAATCGCAAAGATAATTAACGCAGTACAGACTAAGGCCAACAGTGTGTTAAATGTTGGAATTTTACGATAGAGCTCGGAACCGCAAGCCGAACAATAGGCACGTTCATTCTTATATAAATCGGATTTACGAAAGAGCGTATCGCACTCTTCACAAGCAACATAATTTTGATTGATTTGCACCATTCTTAAATCAGGGGTGAGGTTAGAATCCGATACAGTTTCTACATTCGTTTCAGACATCGTTGTCTCAACTTATTCATCAATATTCTTGGTTTTTTATTTCTCCCTATAGTTTATATCGAGATTCAAAAGGTTTGCCTATGATTATTTTGTTGAATCGAGATACATAGCGCTTTAGTTTGGCTTATCAGTGTGCAGTCATGTAACTCAACGAGGAAATAAAAGGGGTTGAAGTGCTAATTGATCAGCATTTATGTAGTCAAAATGAGGGTGAGGTAAGTTTATATGATGAAATTAAATTAATATTAAATTCAATTATTAAGCGTGAAATTTAAGATGCAGCGTGTGCTTCACATAAACTTCATATATCAAGAACTACACTTTATTTAAATCATAAAGATCGATTGCTTAGTTTGGGATGACTGTATGTTGAAAAGCCTCATGCAATGGCTGGATAGTTGGTCCGTAAGCGTACCACATGATGCATTGACCTCTGAGAGTAAACAGATTCAATGGCTCAGAATAATTCCTTTTATCCTACTGCATCTTGCTTGTCTGGCAGTGTTTTGGGTCGGGTTTTCTTGGTTTGCTTTTGCATTTATGTTGTTTTTTTATTTTATTCGCATGTTCGCAATCACGGCTTTTTTTCATCGTTTTTTGTCACACAAAACTTTTCAAACTTCGAGATGGCTGCAATTTATCTTTATTTTAATTGGCACAATGAGTGCGCAGCGTGGACCATTATGGTGGGCAGCACATCATCGATATCATCATCGTTATACAGATACTCCTCAAGACCCACATTCATCAACGCATGGATTTTGGTATAGCCATGTTGGTTGGTTTTTAAATGAATATAATTTTTCAACGCGTAAAAGTGTCATTAAAGATTGGCTGAAGTTTCCGGAGCTGATTTGGTTAGATCGTTTTAGTTTGATGATCGTATTAATGACGGCTATCGGAATTTATGGTCTTGGGGAATGGGTTGCTTGGATGTGGCCGCATTGGGGAACCAGTGGTTTACAGTTATTGGTATGGGGAGGTGCAATTTCTACTGTTCTGCTTATTCATGCCACATTGTGCATTAACTCACTGGCTCACCATTATGGAAGCCGAGATTTTGAGACGAATGATCATAGTCGCAACAACTTATTTTTATCTCTGATTACACTTGGTGAAGGCTGGCACAATAATCATCATTTTTATGCAGGAAGTACGCGCCAAGGGTTCTATTGGTGGCAGATCGATGTGACCTATTACATCTTAAAATGTATGTCATGGTTTGGCTTGGTTTGGGGAATGAAACCCATACCAGCTCGAGTCTATGAAGCAAGTAAAATTACGCGTTCGAAAAAGGCCAAACGCCAACATTCTCAAGTTCAGTCAAAGGAATCAAGATGAAAATTGCAATTATTGGATCGGGTATTTCAGGACTTTATGCAGCTTGGAAGTTGAGTAAGTTGCATGAGGTGACCGTATTTGAAAAGAATAATTATTTTGGGGGACATACTGATACACACCAATTAAAGATCGATGGTGAGCAAGTTGCAGTGGATAGCGGATTCATTGTTTTTAATGAACACAACTATCCTTTATTTTGTGAGATGTTGAAGGAGCTTGGTGTACAAGCTCAAAGCAGCGATATGGGGTTTTCAGTTAATAATCAGGTCACAGGACTGCAATATAATCCTTCCAAGAAATTCTCATTATTATTCAAACCACAGAACTTTTTAAAGACCCGTTTTAGAGCGATGCTGTCAGATCTATTCAGATTTTATGCAGCGAATAAAGATCTTGATGTAGATGAGACCGACCCGAATTACACTATTGCGCAATATCTCAACGAGCATGGATACTCGGATGCGTTTAGGCAAGAGCATCTCTATCCGATGTGTGGTGCATTATGGTCATGCCCAGTAGAGCAAGCAGGTCAAATTCCATATAAATTTGTAGTCAGTTTTTTTCAACATCATCGTATGTTGCAACTCAAAGATCGACCACAATGGTTAACTGTAAAAGGTGGGTCTTCTAAATATATTCGTGCAATTCAAACTCAAGCAAAGCACATTCATTTTAAAAAATTAGAGGTGAAGTCAGTTAAGCGCTCAGCAAATGACGTGAGTATTGAAACGGTACAGGGAATTGAACGGTTTGATTGGGTGGTGTTTGCAAGTCATGCAGATGACACACTGAAGTTGCTCGCTGAACCAACGGTTAAAGAATCAGAAATACTAGAAAAGTTTCAGTATCAAGACAATCATATGGTGGTGCACTCAGATACCAGTATTATGCCGAAATCAAAACGTCAATGGGCGAGTTGGCATGTGCATGTCACACCGAATAGGGTGGGTCAAGTCACTCCATTTCAGCAAAGTAGTGTCCATTATGGATTTAGTTATTGGATGAATCAGCTACAAAATTTGAAATGTGAAACTCAGATTTTTGCGACATTAAATCCTAATTTTGATTTAGATCCAAACAAAGTCTGGGTTCAGCGTCACTATCGTCATCCTGTATTTAATGCGGAAGCTATTGCAGCTCAGTCAAGATGGTCTGAAATAAACGGTTTAAATCGGACCTATTTTTGTGGTGCTTATTGGGGATGGGGCTTTCATGAAGATGGTGCTAGAAGTGCGTCATGGGTGGTTGAAACCTTATTAAATTCATCGAATCAAGCCGCTTAGGAGTACTTATGCAGCTGTATCCACTTGCAATTGCAGTTGCTGACATTCGTCATCGCCGTTACTTGCCTAAGCCTTATGCTTTTCAGAGTCAGCTGACGTATTTATGGTTTGATCCAGAACAGCTCGAACACTTCGCGCAAACTTCGATACTTTGGTCAACGAAAAAATGGAGCTTGCTGAGCCTCAATCCTGATGACTTCTTGGCAAACTATCAAGGCACGATTCGAGAGAAGGTTCTGCATGTATTGGAAGAACATACCTTAGAAGAACGGATACAGATCGCTGAAATTCGGGTGTTGGCTTTGCCGCGCACGCTTGGCTTCAGATTTAATTCGGTAGTTTTTTATTTTCTATTTAATGCCCAGCAAAAATTACAGTTCATTCTCAGTGAAATCACCAATACACCCTGGTTAGAAAGACAGGTATACGTTCACGATTGTCGCACCGGGGGGGAGCAGCATTCCGAATATACCAGCTTCCACTTCCAGTTTGACAAAGCTTTTCACGTGTCACCCTTCATGCCAATGGATCTGAAGTATCAATGGACGTTTAGTTTGGCTGAAAAACAAAATTATGTGCTTATGCAATTGTTTAAAGAGGAAAAATTACAATTCGATGCATCAATGCGTTTTGAGTTAACCCCCATCACACTTCCTTCACAACTTCATCGCTATGCTGTTTTTAAACTATTTGAGCCGATCAAGATGGTTGCAGGTATTTATTATCATGCCTTTAAGCTTTGGATAAATAGAGTTCCATTTTATCGGCATCCCAATAAAACGAAGGACAAGCTGTGATATGAAATCATTGTTAATGGGAGAGCAATCTTCACTACCGCTGGTGTTACGTCATTTACTGAAATTAAAACACGGCCAAATTCATTTTAAAGGGATTTGGGAGGGTTCAGTCGGTGAGGTGAGTGATTTAGACGCAGTGATTGAGGTCCATGATGCAAAGTTGATGGATCTACTTTTTCGTCAGGGGGTTCTTGGTGCAGCTGAAGGTTTCATTCAAGAATATTGGACGACACCAGATTTAGTGAAGATTGTGCGAATTCTTGCGAGAAATCGCGATATTTTAGATCGTATGAACCAAAGTGCCTTAGCAAAGGCGAGTCAACTCTTGCTCAAAACTTGGTATGCATCGCGTAAAAACTCATTGGAAGGTAGTCGCAAAAATATTGCTGAGCATTATGATTTAAGTAATGACTTTTTTAAGTTATTTCTTGATCCGAGCATGATGTACTCCAGCGCGGTATTCAAAGATCAATCTATGACTTTGGAACAAGCATCCGATTATAAAAAAGAAATCATATGCCAAAAATTGAAACTTCAACCCATGGATCATTTGGTTGAAATTGGCAGTGGATGGGGTGGTTTTGCGATCTATGCTGCGCAAAACTATGGTTGTAAAGTGACTACTATTACCATTTCTCAAGCTCAATTTGACGAAGCTAAAGCTAGAATTGACGCTGCGGGTCTGTCTCATCGTGTTGAAGTTAAATTAAAAGATTATCGTTTACTTGAAGGTAAATTCGATAAATTGGTTTCAATTGAAATGATTGAAGCCGTTGGTGCTCAATATCTATCGACATATTTTGAAAAGTGTAGACAGCTGTTAAAACCCAATGGATTAGCGCTTATTCAAGCCATCACCATTGAAGATGCGCGATATGAAAAGGCTTTGAGTACGGTCGATTACATCAAAAGATACATTTTCCCAGGTAGTTTTATTCCTTGTATCAGCGTGATGACCAACGTTGCATCAGAACAAAAATTACGTCTAAAGCATCTTGAAGATAATGGTTTAAGTTATGCACAAACAATTCATTGTTGGCGTGAACGTTTTCTACAACAGCGTGAGCAAGTTTTAGCACTGGGCTTTGATGAAAACTTTATTCGCATGTGGGATTTTTATTTATGTTATTGCGAAGGAGGTTTTCTCGAAGGCGTCATTAGTGATGTGCACTTATTGTTTGAAGCAAGTCCATACTGAATCAATGAGAGGACACCTCGATGTTGCTCAATTTATTTGTGATGAATGTTTTCCTGATGCTTTGTGCATGGATTTGGGTGACATTTAATCATCGTGCAGGTTTAGTCGATGTCATTTGGAGCTTTGGAATAGCTTTAAATGTCCTCATCGCAGCAAATGTAATGAATGAAGCCCCTACATCTGTTCGCATTTTTCTAGCGATCGCGAGTGGTCTTTGGTTCCTCCGTTTAGCATGGCATTTATTCAGACGATATATCCGAGAAGATGCTGAGGACACGCGTTATGCCAATATGCGCCGTGCGATGGGAGACTTTCAACATTTAGGTTTTCTTCTCTTTTTTCTATTTCAGGCTGGGTTGATCTCCTTATTCTCATATCCAATGATCAAATTGCTCAGTATACCTGCGATGCAGTGGAGTAACTCGACAGAACTGCTGCTGCTGATTTCAGGATTAATCATGCTGGTTGCATTTATTGGTGAGGCACTCGCAGATCATCAGTTGTATCAATTTAAATTGAACCCGAATAATCGTGGCAAAACGATGGATCAAGGGTTATGGAAATATTCACGCCATCCGAATTACTTTTTTGAATGGATACATTGGTTTGCTTATCCAATCTTAGGTATAGCGGCGGGAACGCCTTGGTTGTGGATCTATCCAGTGTTGATGTGGCTCTTTTTGTACTACATCACGGGTATTCCATTTAGTGAACAGCAAGCGATCAAAAATCGTGGTGCAAACTACAAGATGTACCAACAAAAAACATCAATGTTTCTTCCTTGGCCACCGAAAAAGTAGGTAATTACATGGATTTAATCGTTCAACAATCGTTAAAACTCATTGAAAGTGGCAAAGTTCCAGATCAAGTGATTCGTCTTGGTATTCAAGCATTATGCAAAAAACGTCTTGAGCAAGAAGGTCGTTTTGACCCTGTATTCGCTTCACAGCGTTATATGAATGTATTAAAAGACTTGAAAAAAAGTGAAATCGCGATTGATACAGACAAGGCAAATGAACAACATTATGAGTTGCCTACTGCATTCTTTCAGGCCGTGTTGGGCAAGCGTTTAAAGTACAGTGCCAGTTTATTCCATGATGCTAAAACCAGTTTAGATCAAGCTGAGGAAAATGCCCTGCAGGTCTACTGTGAACGTGCGCAATTACAAGATGGTCAGGACATCTTAGAAATAGGCTGTGGTTGGGGATCACTCAGTTTGTATATGGCAGAGCATTATCCAAATGCCAAAATTACGGTAGTATCAAACTCCAATACTCAACGTCTTCACATTCAACAACAAGCCAAAGAAAAGCAATTTAACAATTTGACAGTCATCACCTGTGATGTAAATCAACTCGAGTTGGAGCAAAACTCTTTTGATCGTGTTGTATCCGTTGAAATGTTTGAGCATGTTCGAAACTATCAGCGATTATTTGCCAATATTAGTCAATGGCTCAAAGCAGATGGTTTATTGTGGTGTCATATTTTCTGCCATCGATTTATTCACTATCCATTTGAAGTTAAAAATGATTATGACTGGATGTCTAAATATTTTTTTACAGGTGGTTTAATGCCTGCTGTATCGACTTTCCTGCATTTTCAGGATCATTTACAGTTAGAAAACCAATGGCAATGGTCTGGACAACAGTATGAACATACAGCCAATGCATGGTTAAATAATATGGACCAAAAAAAGGACTTACTTAAACCACTATTTAAGCAAACTTATGGTCAAGATGCGGAAATCTGGTGGCAACGTTGGAGAATCTTTTTCATGGCTTGTGCAGAACTATTTGGTTATGACAAAGGTCGTGAATGGGTGATCGGCCATTATTTGTTTAAGAAGCGAGCTGTTTGAAGTTCTAACTAAGCTTAGCGATAAGGTGAAGAGGGTACATGTCCATGATGAGGCTATTTAGGGATAAACGCGATCATCCTTTGGGTGAGGTGTTTAACCGCTATTATTGGCTACAAATTGGTCTTATTGCCTTGTCTATTGTGATTGGGATTGGTTGCAGTGCTTGGGTCATTAAAGGAACATTGCTGACCACAGCACTCGAACAGGAGATGGAGCATTACTGGCAGCGTATGGAGCGTAATCCAGAAGCTGCTTTACCCGACACTAAAAATTTATATGGATATCGTTGGTCCGATGACGAGTTAGCCCCCTCTGAATTTCGTAATTTAAAACTCCAATCGGGTGTACATCGACACTATATCGATGGTAAAGACCGGATGACGGTTTATGGGACACGCAATGGTGAACACGTTTTTTTAGTGTTTGGTGAAAGTAATGTTAATAAGCTTATTTGGCTGTTTGGTTTAGCGCCACTCATGGTCAGCTTATTTTTGCTATACAGTGTGCTATGGTGGTGGAATCGCCGTGCACGCCGCTATTTTTCGCCCATCACACGCTTAGCCAATGCACTCGAACATATCGATTGGGAACATCAGAATAATCGAGCATCACCATTTAAAGAAATTAAAACAGATTCTAATTTGGAGGCTGAATATCTCAAGCAAGCACTTGAAAAATATCATCAAGTTCTAAGCGAATTCATTCAGCGTGAAAGAGAGTTTACTGGCGATGTTAGTCATGAACTTCGAACACCGCTCACAATATTGAAGGGCAATGTACAACTTTGTCAGGCCCGTTATGGTGATAACAAATCCTTTACTCGATTGCAAAACACAATTGAAGATATGCAGTTATTGGTCGATACACTTTTGGCCATTGCTCGAAATACCACAAGCAATTTACAAAGTGAAAAAATACGCTTATCAGAACTGCTTCAAGATGTTGTGAGCGACTTGAATAGTGTCAGTTTGGCTAAAGGAATGAGTATCGATTTAAACATCGAAGTTGATGAGGTCAAACGTCATTTATATCCATCGATGACGAAAATGGTATTCAGCAATATTTTAAGAAATGCATTGAATTACTCTCAAGGTACAAGCATTAATGTCATTCTCGAAAAAAATAAAGTGTTGGTCGCAGATAATGGTATCGGGATTGATTTACCGAATAACTCTAAGGTGCAAGAACTAACGAATCAGCAGCTGCAACTCGATATCAAAGGTCATGGTATCGGGCTACAACTGGTTCAAAAATTATGTAAACAACTTGGCTGGAGAGTAGAGTTATTTGATCGTGAATACTATTTGATGACTCATCCAAAAGTTGACTTGTCACTCAGTTCAGGATTGATTGTGGTCGTTTATTTGAATGATCAGCCTCCAAAATAGTTTATTTGGGGGAACTTGATCTGAAGGGTGAATTCAGTAGTAACTAGTTTTATTCAACTGCGATCTTTAGACCTACCCCTGAAACGGTGTGTATTAATTTTTGTTCAAAGGGCTTATCGACCATTTTTCTTAAATTATAGATATGGCTTCTGAGCGCATCGCTTTCTGGTTCTTCATCCCCCCATAACTCAAGCATGATCTCCTGTTTAGTGAGCACTTTAGGTGAGTTTCGCATGAGTAATTTTAAAAGTTTGAATTGAATAGGTGGCAGTTCGATCATTTGACCTGCACGTGTGATTTGTTGTAAAGCAGGGTCTAATGTGAGATCGTGAATTTTGATTTGGCTGTTAGATACTTCTCCTAATGAGCGTTTGATCAGTGCACGAACACGATAAACCAATTCATTAAAATCAAATGGTTTCACTAAATAATCATCTGTACCTGCTCGGAAACCTTTTAATTTATCATCCAAAGTATCACGAGCAGTCAGCATCAGTACTGGGAGGTCGAGTCCTTGTTCGTTGCGAAGCCATTCACACAAGTCATAACCTGTACCGTCAGGTAAATTAATATCTAACAGTAAAATATGATAAGGATGTTGTTTAAGCAGTTGACGTGCCACATCTAAATTACGCGCATGATCAACCACAAAATTATGCTCTTCTAAAAACTCACATAATGTTGAAGCAAGTTCGTAATGATCTTCGACCATTAAAATAAAATGTTTAGTCATGTCGACACGATTAGTCCAATAATTGCTTTTTTAAAGTATCACTAAATGGAGACGAACCCAGCCAAATATTAAAATAATCATTGGCATTCATGTATTGAATTTTACCCAAAATTTTTTGATTTAGACTCAAAGTTAAAGTCTGGGTCGTATGGGTATAGCTTAGACTGTAAATATCACCAGATCGAACGGGTTGGTACAATTGTGTGATCTGGTCAAGCTGTTTCAACGTATTGGCTTGTTTGACATTTCGTTTGAGAAAGTGCGTTGCAGCCTTTTTAAAAGCCCATTCTGGAATATTTTGAGTATAAGCAAAGTCCATGCGAATATCTTGATTCTTCCAAGTGCTTTGACAATTTTGAGCGAAATAAGTTGCTTTACCGACATTTTTTTGTCCGACTTTGAGGTCTCCTTGACCACACTCACGCACACTTTGTGCATGCGCGAGTGGTAAGAAGAATAGACTCAAAGCAGAGAGGGCCATTATTGCGATTTTTTGAAAGGTAATAACCATGCGTATAACCCTCCGGCATATGGTAGTGAGCGAAATAAGCCATCAGCTGGGTCCCAAAAGTCTTGCTGGAGCACAATTTTGTCTTGCTCATTGAGTTTTATTTCACTAATTCCATGTGATTCCATGCTTCGAGTTGTACCGAAGATTTTAAAATCATATGCCATACGCCAATGCACATAGGCTGAGTCGTCAAAATGTGATGTGTTGAGCAATTTGACTGAAACATTACTGACACGGTTATTCATACCTTTGAAATGTTCGACTAGATTTTCACGCTTACTAAATTGTGAAAGTGTGTCATTGATATATAAACTGTCAGCATACAGATTGCTTGCTCGGTTAGTGAACTCAGGTGTGCCTAAGGTATTGAATGCACTGGTAAAACGAACCCCTATATCTTGAGCTTTGGCAGGCGTCATGGTGATGCCTTGAATTGTCGATCTTGCTTGAGCATAATCATCAGAGTAACTTGGAATACTTGCACAGCCTGATAAAAAGAGTAGAGGAAGGCTCAATGTCGCAGCCACAATTTTTTTGACGTGTTTCATGATCTCAATCCACTAATTTATTCTTATTTTTAATCTACTGACAATCTTGTGAAATGGATGTGAAATTAAAATATGAGCTGTGATCGATGAATGATATTTGTGTTAAAGGGAGTTCCGTTGAACTCCCTTTAACTTTGTTTTATTTAAATTTCCAAGTGTAATCAATGTTGACACGCATTTCGTCGTCCGACTTAAATGCCATACCTACTGGTGGTATATCGTTACGGTAACGACTATAACGTGTACGAATATTTAAACCTTCGAGTTTACCCGTTGGAACACGATAGCTGAGTTCGAAATCAAGAGCATCTTGTTCAAACGTCTGATTGTCGGTGTTACGAATTTCAATATCATCGCCTTTACTATAACGAGTCATAAACTTTAGACCTTTCAATGAAGTGTCTTTAAAGTCATAGTCATAGCGTGCGTGATAGACTTTTTCATTAATGTTGGTGAAATCAGCACTCATACTGTCTAAGAACACTGCTGGCTCTGAACCCGCTAAGGTCGGAAGAGCTGTATCACCAAAAGACTGCATATAGCCCAAACTGAAAGTATGATTGTTACGGTTAAGCCCAAAAATACCGCTCAAATGTTGATTTTCAATATGTCCTGCACGAGCTTGACCTGAGTCTTCACTCACAAACAGGCGTACATCCCCTAATAAATGCCCAATACCTATATCATGTTTGCTTTTTGCACCAATGAAATTTTGGTGATAAACATCATGAAGGTTGGCATGAAAGAGTTGCGCACTAATTTGATCGTTAAATTTATATTCAGCACCAAGCATGTGTAAGCCAGATGATTCGGCAGCAGTCTTAAATCGATTATTAGGATTGCCAACTTTAATTTTTTCATAATCTGTTGAATCACGTTGATTCACACGATCCACATACAGGGCATGAATTTTCAAATTATCCACTTCATTGATTTGAAGATGTGTACCTCGATAATTTTGCTGGAATAAACGAGCTGGTGAAGAGAACAAAACAGGGAACATTGGTGCGAGTGTACCCCCATGTAAAGTCGATTTGCCCACTTTCGCTTTTGCCGTCCAGCGAATTTCTCCATACTGATCAGCTTTACCTGATGGACTGGTTGGCAGTAATCCCGAAGCTGCATAATCGTCGGCATCACTGCCTAAAAGATTAAAACCTGCCAGTGCCATAATGTCTAAACCTAGTCCTACGGTACCTGATGTATAGCCTGAATTAGCTTTAAAGATAAAACCTTGAGCCCAGTCTTTCTGATCTTTACCTGATGCATCTTGTGTATATGCGCGATCAAAATAAAAATTGCGAGCTGTTAGATTGACTGATGAATCATCTATAAATGAATTTGCTTGCGTTGTTGATAGAAATCCAGACGCAATTACCCCTAAAAAGATTGCAGAAAATCTCATTATTGTCCCTATATGAAAAGAGGAGCTAGACGTCTTGTCTAGCTCTAAAGTATTTAAAAAATGATTATGCAGATGTTGGTTGTTGGAAATGCAATTGTGCAGTTTCTTTATTTTTGAGTTTTGAAATGCTTAATACCATGATAATGGCTGCAACGAATGCCAACGCATAATAACCGTAAAGTACAAGTGATGAGATACCACTGTCGAGGAAAGCACCTGCAACTAGTGGAGACAAAATACCGCCTACACGACCAAAACCAATCGCATAACCTACACCAGTCGCACGAACATCAGCATCATAGATTGCAGGAGACATCGCATATAGACCTGCGACACATCCGTTTGACATCATGCCAAGGAATAAAGCGAGAATGAATGCGATCATGAGTGAACCAGTACTGTTCACAAATAACCAGATCAAGATTGCAGTTAAGGCAAGGAAAGCCGCTTGAACATAGTAAATACGGATACGTGAACTAATCAGACCTAACAGCGCAGCACCAAACATACCGCCAGCACTAATCAGGACACCTGCTGTTACACTTTGTTCAGTGGTCATTCCATTTGCAGATAAGATTTTTGGTGTCCAACTCATGACGAAGTAGAAACCAAACATAACGAAGAAGAAGCTAAACCAGATACAAATCGTTTGAAGTGCCAATTTAGGGCTGAACAAACGTGCCAAACCACTCTTTGCTTGTTCGCTGGTCATAGTGACCGTAGGAAGTTGCTGTAATGGGGTAATATTGATTTTCTTTGCTAAAACATTAATACGTTCTAGAGCATTTTTTGGCTGTTTAACCAAAAGGTAATCAAGTGATTCTGGTAAGGTGAAATAAGACACGACCAACATGAATAAAGTCGCTAAACCACCTGTTAAGAAGACTGCACGCCATCCGAAATTGCTGATAAGCGCAATTGCAATAATCCCACCAACGGTTGCACCAATCGCGTAACCTGTACATTGTAAGCTGACTGCGAGACTTCTCCAACGCAGAGATGCGTACTCACTTGCAATAACATTACTACTTGCGAGAATACCGCCGATGCCTAAACCAGTCACAAAACGCATCATGCCAAGTTGCATTGCAGTCTGAGCAAATGATGCTGCAACCATACTTACTCCAGAGATAAGTAGGCAAAGTAAGATGAGTGGGCGGCGACCGATTTTGTCAGCCCAAGGTGCAAGAAATAGTGAGCCAGCACCCATACCAAATAAGCCAGCACTCAATAGTGCACCAAGTTCAGCGCCAGTCAGTCCCCACTCGGCAGAAACAGATGCAGCAGTAAAGGCCATGACAAGAACGTCAAAGCCATCAATAACATTTAATAAAATACAAATACCGATAACAAACCACTGAAACCCATTCATGGTCTTGTTATTCATTTCCTCACGCGGGTTCTGAACCATTTACTTTCTCCATGGAATAAGACCTCATTGAAAAGCACTACGTGTGGCATGTGATTACATGTCATAAACGTAGGCAGACTTCAGAAGTCATCCTAGTAATGTTTAAGGTGTTCATCGCAGTCAGAACCCGTCCATATTCTGGTATTGATGAAATAATCAACACGTCTGCAATGTGCATGAATTTAGCATTATTGGATCCAAATTCAAGCAAAAAAATATTAACTTAGATGTATTTTAGATTAAATGGATCCATATTTGCGAAGAAGTACTTGAAAAATATACTAAAGTACTAGGGATTAAAAAAATGAACACCTCAGTTAAAGAAAGGAAAAAAATCTTAAAAGTTCATTCGAATCTTCCGAATTTTATAAAATAGCGCGCAAATCATGAGCTACTTGTTTAAGCTGGGGCAAAATATTTTGGATTAAATATGTTTCTGTAATTCTGTGGCTGGATCCGATACAGTTGAGTGCGGCTACAGTATCACCTTGCATGTTGAGAATAGGGACAGCTAAAGCAATAATTCCCAATTCATGTTCTTCTGTAGAAATGCAGTAGTCTTGTTTTTGAACAGTTGCAATAGTGTTTATAAACTTTTGATGATCTATGATGGTAAAAGGCGTTAATCTCTTGAGTGGATATTGTGCAAGCCATTGATTAAGTTCATCATGGCTCAATCTTGAGAGTAGTATTTTACCTGTTGAGGTGGCGTAGGCTGGAAGGCGATTACCTAGATGAATACCCAACGGACTCATTTTAGATGATTCGTTCTGTTGAGGAACACTTTTCGCAACAGGTACTACTTCATGTTCATCGAGTACCGTGACTGAATAGCTCAGTGCAGTTTTGATACTGAGTAAATTCAGCATAGGTTGAGCGACTTTTGGCAAATATGCAGAGCTTAGATAAGCACTTGAAAAGCGTAAAACTTTGTAGGTGAGCCAATAAAAATGTTCATCTGTGTCTAAATAACCTAAAAATTTTAAAGTTCTTAAATATCGTCGTGCTGCGCTGCGACTCAATCCTGTACGTTCAGCAATTTGGGTGACATTTAATTTTTGACGTTCAACACCAAAGCACTCTAATAGATTCAAACCTTTAGCAAGGCCTGCAATATAATCATCATATTGAATTACTTCTTTATTTTTAGCATTTGAAATCAATTCATTGCGCATGATATTGCTCTGATTTACACCCTTTAATTCTGATATCTTGTCCGATGATCGGTCATTTGTCACTAAATTCGGTCGTATTTAGGGCTAAAGTCTAGTACCTCAGTTGGAATTTCATTAGGTTTTACAAAAGGAAAAAAATTGAGGGTGTTTGCAATATGGAAATTTTAAAAACCAAAGTCGCGATTATTGGTTCAGGCCCAGCAGGTTTATTACTCGGTCAACTGCTATATAAAGCGGGTATTGATCATATTTTAATTGAACAGCGTAGTGCTGAATATGTTGCCAGTCGTATCCGTGCTGGGATTTTAGAGCAAGTTTCAGTAGATTTATTGACTGAAGCTGGTGTAGATCAGCAACTCCGTGAAAAAGGGTTACCTCATCAGGGTATTGAAATTCTAACCAATGGTGAAAAGCACCGTGTTGATTTAACGCAGTTGACGGGTGGTAAACAAGTTACGGTATATGGCCAAACTGAAGTCACCAAAGATTTAATGCAGGCTCGCACAGCGGCTCAACTCACTTCATACTATGAATCAGCTAACGTTCAAGTACATGATTTCTACGGTCAACCAAGTGTTACTTTTGAGCATAATGGTCAGCAAGTTAAAGTTGAATGTGATTTTATCGCAGGTTGTGATGGGTACCATGGTGTGTGCCGTGCCAGTGTGCCAGAAGACAAAATTAAAACTTTTGAGAAAGTCTATCCATTTGGCTGGTTAGGGGTATTGGCAGATGTACCTCCTGTTGCGGAGGAACTAATTTATGTGCAATCTGATCGTGGATTTGCATTATGCAGTATGCGTTCTAACACGAGAAGTCGCTATTATCTACAAGTACCGTTAACGGATAAAGTTGAAAATTGGTCAGATGAGCAATTTTGGGAAGAGTTAAAAAATCGTCTAGATCCTGAAAGCCGTGAAAAGCTCGTGACTGGTCCATCAATTGAGAAGAGTATTGCGCCATTACGTAGTTTTGTCACTGAGCCAATGCGTTTTGGTAAAATGTTCTTGGCGGGTGATGCTGCTCATATTGTACCGCCAACAGGAGCTAAAGGTTTAAACCTCGCTGCATCTGATATTGCGTATCTTTCTCAAGCTCTCATTGAATATTATCAAACGGGTTCTGAGCAGGGGATTGAGGAGTATTCTGAAAATTGCTTAAAACGTGTATGGAAAGCAGAGCGTTTCTCTTGGTGGATGACTCATTTATTACATCGTTTTGAGACAGAAACCGAATTCGAGCATAAAATCAAACAAGCTGAATTAAGTTATATTCTTGGTTCAGAAGCAGGACAAACTACGCTTGCTGAAAACTATGTTGGACTACCACTCCAAAAAGCGAGTTAATCCTCGAAGTCAAGCTTAATCCATTGGCTAATTTTTAGCACACACCAAATTGCTCCACAATTTGGTGTGTTTTTTTATTAAACAAATTGTCTAAATTCAATCGAGGTTTGCTGTAATAAGGGCAGAATATACTGAATTAAATATTCCTTACTGGTTTTACCTGTCGGTGACACAATGTTCAATGCTGCGACAACATCAGCACGATGATTGTGAATAGGTACAGCCAAAGCATGTACGCCTAACTCATGTTCTTCAGCTGAGTAACAATATTCATCAGCTCTAACTTCTGCTAATAATTTTATAAATTTCTCATTATCGGTATGCGTATATTTGGTGAGTGCTTTGAGTGGATATTTTTCCAACCATTCTTGTTGTGCTTCCTTGGATAAATAACTTAATAAAATTTTCCCTGCAGATGTCGCATGAGCGGGTAGTCGGTTACCTAAATGTAATCCATAAGGATTAACACGATCAGTCTGTTGATGCGCTGCACTACGTGCAATCGTAATAGCTTCGTAGCCATCTAATACCATCACGGAATAAATGAGAGAGGTTTGCTGAGTCAGTAAATTCAACAATGGCTGAGCAATTTTAGGCAGCTGTGCACCACTTAAATATGCACCTGAAAATTTTAAAATTTTAGGTGTTAAATAATAATAATGACCATCAAACTCTAAATAACCTAAATATTCTAAAGTCATTAAATGTCGTCTTGCAGCGGCTCGAGTCAACCCTGTTTTTTCTGCAGCCATGGTCACATTTAAACGGTGACGGTCATTTGCAAAACAATCTAGGATAGCCAGTCCTTTGCTGATACCTGCAATAAAGTCTTCATGACGAATCCACTTTTTATTATCTGGATTTTGAAGTTGTCTGTTCCTTGAGTCTGATTCTGTAGACACAGCATTTTCCTTGCTATTTTAAAAATTGAATTATTGATGCTGATTTAGAATCTTGAGCAATATACTCAAGATATTGTTCGATCATCGAACAAAAAATCTGTAAATCGTACAAAAACCTTTTTTCAAGGTAGCTCAAGCTTTTTAATTTATCAAGAATGGAGTGATGGAATCCAAGCGATTTAGTTGCATATTTCAATCTCCGTCCAGATTGAAATTGCGCTAATCGTGGATTCCCCAAATATTAAAATATGTTGTACAGAGGGAGTTGTTGGATGATCGATAAATCGTCACAGTCTTTAGTTGAAGCTTTATCCCAAATTAAAGACGGTTCAACCATTATGATTGGTGGGTTTGGTACCGCAGGTCAGCCTGCTGAACTCATCGATGGCTTAATTGAACTCGGTATTAAAGACTTAGTGATCGTCAACAACAACGCAG